>JAWOAO010000453.1:0-2670 GCA_046498485.1 Marinobacter sp.
CTATTCTGCCGGCCTGATGGCGTTCATGCTGATCAAGGTGCTGGCGCCCGGGTTCTTTGCCCGTGAAGACACCAAAACTCCGGTCAAGATCGGGATCATCGCCATGGTCGCCAACATGGCCTTCAACCTGGCATTAATTGTGCCCATGGCCCATGCCGGCCTGGCGTTGGCCACGTCCATCTCGGCCTGGCTGAACGGCTATCTGCTCTGGCGCGGATTGCGCAAAGACGGTGTCTGGCAGAGTCAGTCCGGTTGGCCGAAGTTCCTGATCCAGCTGGCGGTGGCCAATGCCGCTTTGGCGGCGGTCATTCTCTGGCTGAATGTGCCGGTGGCGGACTGGCTGGCAGCCGGCGGTATGCAGCGGGCTACCGATATGACCATCCTGGTGGTGGCCGGAGTCAGCGCCTATTTTGTTGCGCTGGTGCTGACCGGCGTGCGCCTGCGCCAGTTCCGGCAAAAGTAAGCGGGCTCATGATTTCTACCGCACCCGCTCCTGGGGTATAATCGCGCGTTTTCTCATCAGCGCCATGCTTTAAGGCATGTGCGCCGAAAGCCAGCTGGCAAGTTAAGGTTCGCAGTAGATGCGTCTGATTCGAGGCCTGACCAATCTTAAACGCCTGTCCCGGCAAGCGGGTTCGCCGCTGGCGGACGGCTGTGTCGCCACTATCGGTAACTTCGATGGGGTCCACCTCGGCCACAAAACGATTCTTGATCAGGTAAAAGAGAAAGCATCGGCACTGGGTGTGCCGTCGGTGGTGATGATTTTCGAGCCGCAGCCCCGCGAGTTTTTTCAGGGCCAGGAGGCACCACCGCGACTGATGCCGTTCCGCCAGAAATTCAAGGCGCTGCTGGACGAAGGCATCGACATGGTGTTGTGTATCCGTTTCGATGACACCTTTCGCAGCTATTCGGCCATGGGGTTTGTCGAAGACGTGCTGATCACCGGCCTGGCGGTGCACCACCTGGTGGTCGGCGACGATTTCCGGTTCGGCTGCGACCGTGCCGGCGATTTCAGGCTGTTGGAGCAGGTCGGGCAGGCGCACGATTTCACCGTTGAAAATACCCGCACGGTGACGGTGGATGGTGAGCGTGTCAGCAGCACCCGGGTGCGCAATGCGCTGAATGTGAATGGCCTTGAGGAAGCAGAGCGGCTGCTGGGGCATCCTTACCGGATTCATGGCCGGGTGGTGTATGGCCGCCAGTTGGGGCGACAGCTGGGCGCGCCAACCGCCAACATCCTGCTGGACCAGATGCCCGCCCTGCGCGGTGTGTATGTGGTGCGGGCGCGCCTTGAAACCGGCGCATGGGTAGATGGTGTCGCCAATATTGGCCTGCGGCCCACAGTAGACGGCAAGCGGCCGTCACTGGAAGTGCACCTGTTTGACTTTGCTGGCACACTTTACGGCCAGCATCTGGATGTAGTGTTCCGCCATGGCCTGCGGGACGAAGTGAAATTCGACTCTGTTGACGAATTGCGGCAACAGATCGCCCGGGATTTCAAGCATGCCCGGGCCTGGCTGGCGGACCATTCCGCCGTGCCAACCAACTGATTTAACTGACTAACCAAAGAGTACGCACACACACATGAGCGACTACAAGCATACCCTGAATCTGCCGGAAACCGCCTTCCCCATGCGCGGCAACCTGGCCAAGCGCGAGCCGGACATGCTCAAGCGCTGGCAGGATCTCGACGTGTACGGCAACCTGCGCCAGCAACGCGCAGGCCAGGAAAAGTTCATCCTGCACGATGGCCCTCCCTACGCCAACGGCAGCATTCACATCGGGCATGCGGTCAACAAGATTCTGAAGGACATGATCGTCAAATCCCGTGGCTTCATGGGTTACGACGCGCCCTATGTGCCGGGCTGGGACTGTCATGGCCTGCCCATTGAGCACAAGGTGGAGCAGGAAATCGGCAAAGCCGGCGTGAAAGTGGATTACAAAACCTTCCGCCAGGCTTGCCGTGATTACGCCAGCAAGCAGATTGAAGGCCAGAAAGCCGACTTCATCCGCCTGGGTGTCATGGGCCAGTGGGACAAACCCTACCTGACCATGGACCCGAAAGTGGAAGCCGGCATCGTGCGGGCGCTGGGCAAGATTGTTGCCAAGGGCCACCTGGTGCGCGGTTACAAGCCGGTTTACTGGAGTGTGGTTGGTCAGTCTGCACTGGCAGAAGCCGAGGTTGAGTACCAGGACAAAACCTCGACCCAGATTGATGTGCGCTTTACTGCCGTCAATCAGGCCGACGTGCTCAAGTTGTTCGGTACCGAAGACGGTGAGGGTGACGTCTCTGTGGTGATCTGGACCACCACACCCTGGACCATTCCGGCCAACCAGGCGGTGTCTCTGGGTGCCGATCTCGAATACGCCCTGGTGCAGCTGGATGCCGGTAACGGCCCCGAGCGGATGATTCTGGCCACCGATATGCTTGCAGGCATCATGGCTCGCTGGGATGTGGCAGACTACCGGGTGCTGGCCAACGTGGCCGGTTCGGCCCTCGAGCACCAGCTGCTGCAGCACCCGATTTACGACAAGCAGGTGCCGGTGCTTCTCGGTGACCATGTATCGCTTGATGCCGGTACCGGTGCGGTCCACACCGCGCCCGATCACGGCATGGAAGACTTTGACGTGGGCAAGACCTACGGCATTGGCACCATCAACCTGGTCAAG
>JAWOAO010000402.1:0-4166 GCA_046498485.1 Marinobacter sp.
TGCAACATTAAAGAAAATGATGTATTGATTTGTAACAGATTGACTATTAACAAAAAACAGCCACAAGATCGGATGAGTGCCCGGGCCATGACGGAGGCGGTGAAGGAGTCGGGCGGCGTGCTGTTGAGCGCCGGCTTTGTTCTGCTGTTCACCATTCCGATGGTGCGCATCATGATCAACTCCGGCGTTAATCTTGCGGACTTACCCAGTATGCCGCTGGCCATGGCCGCCTGGATGGCGGACGCCGTTGGCGGGGTCTACCCGTTGATGGCACCAACGGTAGGTGCGTTGGGTGCTTTTCTGGCTGGCTCAAATACCGTGTCCAACATGATGTTCAGCCAGTTCCAGTTCGGCGTGGCGCAAAGTCTTGGCCTGTCGACCGCCTTGATGGTGGCAGTGCAGGCGGTGGGCGCAGCGGCGGGTAACATGATTGCCATTCACAACGTGGTCGCGGCGTCTGCCACCGTTGGCCTGCTGGGCCGGGAAGGCCAGACACTGCGCAAAACCATCTGGCCGACCCTATACTATGTTGTATTGACCGGCCTGGTGGCCCTGCTGGCGGCATATGGCCTGGGGCTGACTGACCCTCTGATGAACTGATCCCAAACAACGGGCGGGGCCACGGTATGGCCCGCAACGTCTGGAGCCAATGACTGATGACTGAACTGTTCTACGATGCTGCACCCAATGCCACCCGGGTAGCCCCCAAACGAGCGACACCGCGGGCGTATCCGGCAAAGCCGGCGGAGGTCACCTTGTTCGGCACCTGCGTGATGGATCTGTTTTTTCCGGAAGCGGGACTGGACGCCATCCGGTTGCTGGAACGGGAAGGCATTCGTGTTCACTTTCCTCAGGGGCAGTCCTGTTGTGGTCAGCCAGCCTGGACCTCCGGTTACGTGAAGCAAGCGCGCGACGTCGCGCGGGCGCAACTGAAGCTGCTCGATAACGGCTTGCCGGTAGTGGTGCCCTCCGGTTCCTGTGCCGGCATGTTCCGCGAACATTACCGGGAAGTGTTTGCCGACGAGCCGGATACCTTGAAACGGGTAGCCGATCTGGCCGAACGCACCTTCGAGCTCACCGAGTTCCTGCTGCACGTATGCCAGGTGCAGTGGCAGGATATGGGTCGGCCCACGCAGATTGCCCTGCATACTTCCTGCTCCGCCCGTCGGGAAATGAACACCCACCTGCATGCCCGGGAGTTGCTGGGTACGCTGGACAAGGTGGAACGGCTGGACCACGACCACGAAAGCGAATGCTGCGGTTTTGGCGGCACCTTCTCGGTACGCATGCCGGAGGTCTCCGGCGCCATGGTACTGGACAAGACCCGCTCCCTGCGGGAATCCGGTGCCGCAGAAATGATCACGGCCGATGGTGGTTGCCTGTTGAACATCAATGGCGCTCTGGACAAGCAGCAGCAAGCCTTCCGCGGCCGGCATCTGGCCAGTTTTCTGTGGGAGCGAGTCAGTGGGGAGGTCAGATCATGAGCCAGCGCATTCCGGTGACCGAACTGACCGACAGCTTCCGTGGCCGTGCCGAGGGTGCCCTGGCCGATAGCCAGCTGCGCACCAACTTCCGGGTGGCGATGGACTCGCTGATGCAGAAACGCGCCGATGCCTTCCCGGATGAAGAGGAGCGCGAAGGCCTGCGCGAGCTGGGCAATCACATCAAGGCCCGTGCCCTGTCGCAGTTGCCGGATCTGCTCGAACAGCTCGAAGCGAAACTCACGGAAAACGGCGTAAACGTGCACTGGGCGGAAACCACGGAAGAGGCCAATCGCATTGTCCATGCCATCATCGAGTCGAAACAGGGCTCGCAGGTGGTGAAGGGCAAATCCATGGTCAGTGAAGAAATGGAGATGAACGACTACCTCGCCGAACGCGGAGTCGAGTGCCTGGAATCGGATATGGGCGAGTACATTGTCCAGCTCGATGGCGAGAAGCCGTCTCACATCATCATGCCCGCCATCCACAAGAACCGCCGGCAAGTGTCAAAGCTGTTCCACAACAAACTGGGCGTGGAGGAGACTGAGGATGTGAACGAGCTGATCCATATCGGCCGTCGCATCTTGCGCAAGAAATTCCTGGAAGCGGATGTGGGCGTTTCTGGCGTCAATTTCGCCATTGCCGAGACCGGCACCCTGCTGCTGGTGGAGAACGAAGGCAATGGCCGCATGAGTACCACCGCACCCGCGGTGCATGTGGCGGTGACCGGTATCGAAAAAGTGGTGGGCAACCTGCGCGATGTGGTGCCGCTGCTTTCGCTGTTGACGCGATCGGCCCTGGGCCAGCCCATTACCACCTACGTGAACATGATCTCTGGCCCGCGCAAACCGGATGAGCTGGACGGCCCGGAAGAAGTGCATCTGGTGTTGCTCGACAACGGCCGCAGTGGCGCCTTCGCGGATGCCCAGATGCGCCAGACCCTGAACTGCATCCGTTGCGGCGCCTGCATGAACCATTGCCCGGTGTATACCCGGGTGGGCGGCCATACCTACGGAGAAGTGTATCCGGGGCCCATCGGCAAGATTATTACCCCGCACATGGTGGGATTGCACCAGGTGCCGGATCACCCGAGCGCGTCTTCTCTGTGTGGCGCCTGTGGTGACGTCTGCCCGGTGAAGATTCCGATTCCCGAACTGTTGCAACGGCTGCGCCAGGAAAACGTGAAAAGCCCGGCGGAGCAGCCGCAAGTAAAGGGTGGCGGGGCGAAATACTCTCCGAAAGAGCGGGCCCTGTGGCGCGTGTGGGTAACGCTGAACACCCGCCCGATCCTGTATAAGCTGTTCCTTTGGGGCGCCACCCGCTTCGGCAAACTGACGCCCAAAAAGGTCGGCCCCTGGACTGAAAATCATACCGCACCGATACCGGCGCGCCGGTCTTTGCACGATCTGGCCAAAGCGCATCTGAGCGCTCAACCGAACAAAGGAGGTCCGTCATGAGCGCCCGCAGCAACATCCTGAACAAACTCCGGGCCGAATTGGCGGGCACCACCCCGCGCCCGGATGACTTTGATGAAAAACTGGTGACCGAACCCTGGCAGTACGCACCGGAAGACCGGATCGAGCGGCTGCGCACTCTGATGGCAGCGGTGCATACCGAGATCCACCAGGTCGCGGCGGCGGACTGGCCCGCCAAGGTGCAGGCGTTGCTGGATCACCGCAAGCTGGGCAACCTTCTGTATGCCCCCGGTACAGAGCATGGCCAGGCGCTGGCAGCGCACTGGCAAGCGGCGGGTGCAAAGCAGAATCTTCTGGCCTATGACCGTCCGATCGAAGAGTGGAAGGAAGAGCTGTTCTGGCAGGTAGATGCCAGCGTAACCGGCACTATCGGCGGCATTGCCGCGACCGGCTCCCTCGTACTCTCGCCGGACCGGCACGAGCCGCGCATGATGAGCCTGCTGCCGCCGCTGCATATAGCCCTGCTCAAGGCCAGTGAGGTTGAGGACAATCTCTACGCCATGATGCAGAAGCAGAACTGGTCGGCGGGTTTGCCGACTAACCTTTTGCTGGTCTCCGGGCCGTCAAAAACCGCGGATATCGAACAGGTGCTGGCCTACGGGGCGCATGGCCCGAAGGAGCTGGTGGTGCTCATCCTTGAGGATGCCTGAGCGGTTCCGGGCGTTATCTGATCGTTATTTAACGCCGAAGCCGCGCTTATTCAGAAAATCCTTCATATGCGGCCGGAGCTTGCTGGTGAACAGCGGCTTCAGCTGTTCGGACCAGTTGGTGCTTTTGTTGCCGCCGGTGCGCTCGCTGTAATAGCGGGCCATGGTGTCATCAAAGCCGGCCACCAGTGCCTCGTCTTCGGCATCGTCGTAATAATCTTCTTTCAGAATCGCCGCCAGCGGCAGGCGGGGCTTCACCTCGGGGTTCTGGTCCGGATATCCCAGGCACAGGCCGAACACCGGGTACACATACTCGGGCAGTCTCAGCAGGTCACTGATCTGCTGCGGGTTATTGCGAATGCCGCCGATATAACAGAAGCCCAAGCCTTCCGACTCCGCCGCCACGGCGACATTCTGCGCCATCAGTGCGACATCAACGCTGGCGACCAGCAGTTGTTCGGTCATGCCACGAACCACCTCGGCGCCGGCCCTTTCTGCGGCTTCCGTTGCGCGTTTCATGTCAGCACAGAACACCAGGAAGTCGGAACAGTCCGCCACGTAAG
>JAWOAO010000406.1:0-4117 GCA_046498485.1 Marinobacter sp.
ATGGCCCGATCATTTTTTTGGGAAGCCTCAAGTGCGTTTCGAAGTATAATATCCTGGCTTTTATTTGAATCTTTATAGCCACGGGTTACGCCAAAAAAGCGCTGCATAAAAACACCTAACTGCTTGTCAATCTTCAGGTGCTGGACCGGCATCTGTTTCAGGTAGGTGAGCGATGAGTAGCCGGTGCCAAAATCATCCACAGCAATGCTGATGCCGGCCCGGTGCAGCCGGTGCAGTTTGGCGACAGCGTCGGCAAGGTTGGTCATGAAGCTGGTCTCGGTCACTTCCAGCTCCAGGCGGCCGGCCGGTATGTTGTGGCGCTGCAGGGTGTTCAGGACATCGTCGACAATGGAGTCCTGGCGAAGCTGAACGGCCGACAGGTTAACCGCAATCCTCAACGGCGACCCTTCACCGGCCCAACGCGCTGCCTGCCAACAGGCCTGATCCAGTACCCACTGACCAATCTTCACAATGGCGCCGTTGGCTTCTGCCACCGGGATGAAGTCGTCCGGCGGAATCAGGCCGTGCTCGGGATGTTGCCAGCGCAACAGGGCTTCGGCACCGATAACACGCTTGGTCGCCAGATTGATCTGGGGCTGATAGACCAGATACATCTCGTGGTTGACCAGGGCGTTGTTGAGGTCTTTTTCCAGCTGTTTTCTTTCGCGGATTTCCTGATCAATGCTGGCGACATAGAACTGAAAGTGGTTGTGCCCGTGTTGTTTGGCCAGGGCCATGGTTTGTTCTGCGATTTGCAGTAAACGGTCGGCCTGATCGGCATCCGAGGGATAGAGCGCAATGCCGAGTGTCGCCGTCATGGAAATCCGGTGATTGCCGGAATTAACCGGTGAGGCAAAGCTGGCAAGAATTTTTTCAGCGGTTTCGGCCGCCTGAAAACCGTCACGAAGCCGCTTTTCGACAATGACGAACTGGTCGCTACCCAGGCGGGCAATGCTGAACCGCTCGGCAGGGAGGCTTGCGGTCAGCCGGCTGGCAACGGCTTGCAGAATGGTGTCACCGGCACGGAAGCCGCATTGTTCGTTTACCGACTTGAAGTCATCAATGCCGCAGACCATCAGAGCCAGTATGTCCTGGCAGTTACCGGCACTGGCAATGTCGGCCTGAAGATTTTCCATAAAGGCATCCCGGCTTGGCAGGCCGGTCAAGGTATCGTGGCGTGCGAGCTGACTGACCCGGTCTTCGGCTTCCCGGTGTTTTTTCTGGCTGTTGCCGATGGATACCAGCAAATTGTTGGTGGCATTGACCCACAAGCCGAGCTCATCGGCCCGGTGGCCGTCAGGAACGCTGATCAGACGGTCGTCCGGGCGGTCAGGGTCAACTTTCCGGACCGATTGCACGATGCGCAGCAACGGGCGGGTCAACAGCAGATAAAACACGACAAACAGAACCAGGCCGAGAATCAATGCCAAAGCAATGCCGGAGCCAAAAGTAATCAGTGCGCGGTTGAGCCAGTTTTCGGCGATGGGGGCGGTGTCATAATGCACTTCAAGGTACCCGTAACGGGTATTCGGGCTGGTGCTCCGGTGCAGGCTTTCCCGGTATTCCCGGATGTTGCCGAAAATGGGGTCGGTGATCGGACGAAACGCTCTGTCCTGAAGCGGGCGAAGTCGGCTACCCAGCGGGTCGCCGTCCGGATGAGATATGCGAGCCAGGTGAATGGGTTCGAGCGCAAACAGGCCATCAACAACCTGTTGGGCCAGAGTATCGTCGATACTGAACACCGCCTGGGTGGCCGCATCACGAACCATTGCCATGGTCTGAGTGGCCTGGCGCTCCAGCTCCGTCGATACCCGCTTGGCATCAAGCGCAACCTGAACGGTGCTGACCAGTATGCCGCTTGTTAGAGCGACCAGCAGTACCCAGCGCAGTATCCGGTATCCAAGGTGATTTTCAACTTCGAAGGTTTTTGGCATTCCGATGTTTGTTGGCTCATCTGTCCGAATTGTTTTTTGGGGCCGTCTCTGTGTGTCCCTTGGTGCCCGACAGTAAGCGTCGGTTTCTTTGCAAGCCTATGGAGTATGGCCGATTTTTGCAGAGTTTTGTGAGGGCAGATGTTTCAAATTGTTGTGGTTTCGTCGCGTTCAGATACACAAATGCCCGCCAGGTTTCCCGGGCGGGCATTTGTTCAGCAAGCGGCTTGAGCCGCTGCCAGATTACGCCAGGTTTTCGTTGACGAAATCCCAGTTGACCAGGTTCCAGAACGCTTCCAGGTAGTTCGGGCGGCTGTTCCGGTAGTCGATGTAGTAGGCGTGTTCCCACACGTCGACGGTCAATACCGGCTTGTCAGTGCCAGTCAGCGGGGTTTCTGCGTTGCTGGTGTTGACGATGGCAACACTGCCGTCCGCCTTTTTCACCAGCCAGGTCCAGCCGGAGCCAAAGTTGTTGGCGGCTTTATCGTTGAATTCTTTTTTGAACTCTTCGAACGAGCCGAACGCCTTGTCGATGGCTTCTTTGGCTACGCCGGTGGGCTCACCACCACCGTTCGGGCTCAGGCAGTGCCAGTAGAAGGTGTGGTTCCACACCTGGGCGGCGTTGTTGAACAGCGGGCCGCTGGCACTCTTGATGATGTCTTCCAGAGCTTTGTTGGCGTTGTCGGTGCCATCGACCAGGCCGTTCAGCTTGGTTACGTAAGTCTGGTGGTGTTTGCCGTAATGAAACTCCAGGGTTTCCTGGGAAATATGGGGTTCCAGTGCGTTCTTTTCATAAGGCAGTGCGGGAAGTTCAAATGCCATGAGGTCGTTCTCCCTGTCTCTCGATTTATGTGAATGTACGTAACAGCAATATAGGGGCGATTTGAGCTAAATCAACCCTCTGTTGTGAGAGTGCTTTTAAACTCAGGACTGCCGGGCAGGAATTGCGCGCAGTTCCGGACGCGCCACACCAGCTCCTGGTAGCTGTCTGCCAGAATGTTTACATGCCCCAGTTTACGCCCCGGGCGTTCGCCTTTGTTATAAAGATGAACGTGGGTGTAAGGCAGTTCCAGGATCCGTTCAATATCGCCATGTTCGCCGATGATGTTGATCATGCAGCTGAGCCCCCGCGCCTGAACGTTGCCCAGAGCGTGACCACTGACGGCTCGAATGTGATTTTCGAACTGGCTGGTCATGGCACCTTCGATGGTCCAGTGGCCCGAGTTGTGCACTCTTGGAGCCATTTCATTGGCGACCAGGCCGCCGTCGGTTTCAAACAGCTCAAGGGTCAGTACGCCGACATAGTTCAATTCGTTCAGTAGCGATTTGATGTATTTTTCGGCATCTTGCTGAATGTGTGGCTCCAGGCCGGGGGCTGGCGCGATGGAATAGCGCAGGATGCCTTCGTGGTGGGTGTTTTCCGCCATCGGGTAAAAGGCAACGTCGCCGTCTTCTGCGCGTACGGCAATGATGGAAACTTCGCGCCGGAAGTTGACGAACTTTTCGACCATGACCCGTGAGTGTCCGATGCTGGCCCAGGCGGCTTCTGCGTCTTCCGGCGTTTGCAGGACGGCCTGGCCTTTGCCATCGTAGCCTTCGGTGGTGGATTTGGCGACCACCGGGCAACCCAGTGCTTCGGCGGCGGCCTGCAGGGCGCCGGCGCTGTCTGCGACTTGCCATTCGGGCGTGGGGATGCCGAGTTGGCCGAACAGGGTTTTCTCGGCTTCCCGGTTTTGGCAGATTTCCAGTGCGCGCGGGCAGGGATGCACGGTGGTGTGCTCAGCCAGTTTTTCGGCGATGCTTACCGGCAGGTGTTCGAATTCGTAGGTGACGCGGTCCACGCGAGACAGGAAGTCGTCGAGGTATTGGCCGTCGCGGTCGATGATCACTTCACCGAGGCCGGCGCTGGGGCTGCCGGACATGTCGTAGAAGACGAAGTCTTTCGCCAGCGGGTAGCCGGCGAGGGCGAGCATACGGCCGAGTTGGCCGGCGCCCAATACACCAATTCTCATTCTGAATCTCCTACGGCTGTTTCGGCTCTTGCATCGGTGGTGTGAGCAGGTCGGGCAGGGCTTTCCAAAACACGCTCCTACGGCACATGCATGTGACGCTTGGGCTCCGCCATCCATGGCTCCGCACAGTTTTGGAAAGCCCTGCCCGACCTGCTCACACCACCGATGCAAGAG
>JAWOAO010000433.1:0-9489 GCA_046498485.1 Marinobacter sp.
CTCCTGGGAGAGCACCCGCATTTCGGCGGTGTTGGCGATGTATTCCTGATCGTTCTGGCTGTCACTGTTGATAATGAACAGGACCACAACGAGCAGGACGGTGAGTGCGATCAGCGCAGCGATCAGGCCGGCAACCAGTCTGTTGCCTCCCTGTCCCAAGCTGAGTCTTCCAGCTCTGTTTTTCATTTTCTGGCTCCCGGCCTTTTCTTTCTGATAATGGCAAGTTGTTGTAACGGGTTTCAGACGGTCAGGGTGATGTTCCTGCCAGTACTACCACCCCTACCACTGTGCAACATCGAGAAAGCGTTCGTCTTCCACCAGATCGGCGGCGGAGAACACTTTCCAGACCTCCTCGTTGCGCTCATAACCACCGGTTACGAACGGACGAATGCTGTCGGGCACCCCTTCGGGGGCGGCCTTGAAACTGTCTTTTGCGAAATATTGCATGCCCAGTACGGTGTCGACCACCAATCCGCTGAACACGTCACCCTCTTCGATGACCAGAACCCGGCGCTCGCGCATGCTGCGGGAGGATCGGGGCACATCGAAGAAACCGTTGAGATCAACCAGAGGCAACAGGCGGCCGCGAACGTTGGCAGCACCCATCAAAAACGGACGAACCCCCGGAATGTGGGTAAACCGGGGGACGTGCAGGATTTCGGTGACTTCACCCATGGGAGCGACGTAGCGCTCGCCCGCCAGCACAAAGCCGATACCGTTCCACAGCTCGACGGCTTCCTGTTGTTCCGGAAGACCGGCGGCTAAGGACCGGCTGCGCTGGGCGATATCCGTCAGAACGGCAAAGGGGGCGGCCTGGGCGGACATGCTTACTCCACGGTTAGGGTTCAGGCAATCAGGCTGTTGATTGTTTTGATCAGATCGTCTTCGTTAACCGGCTTCACCAGGTAGCCCTTGGCACCCTGGCGGGTTCCCCAGACGCGGTCAGTTTCCTGATCCTTGGTGGTGACAATCACGACCGGAATGGAGGCGGTTTCCGGGGCACGGGTAAGCTGACGAGTGGCCTGAAAACCATTGAGGCCGGGCATCACTACGTCCATCAGTACCAGATCCGGTGTTTCTGCACGAGCCTTGGCCACGCCGTCTGCACCGTTGTCTGCGGTCAGCACTTCGTGTTTGTGCTTTTCCAATAGGGTGGTAATCTTCTTAACTTCTGTTGGCGAGTCGTCAACAATGAGAATGCGGGCCATGTTTTCCTCGATAATTACGGGTGTCAGCAGGCTTACTGTTGCGCCTGTGGAATGTAGTGGCGAATAGTATTAAGCAGCTCATCCTTGCTGAACGGTTTGGTCAGGTACTGGTCCGAGCCTACGATCCGGCCTTTTGCCTTGTCGAAAAGACCGTCCTTGCTCGAGAGCATGATAACCGGCGTCTTTTTGAAAGAGGAGTTGTTCTTGATCAGTGCGCAGGTCTGGTAGCCATCCAGGCGAGGCATCATGATATCAACAAAAATGATGTCTGGCTGGGAATCGGCAATCTTGGCCAGAGCGTCAAAACCATCAGTGGCGGTGATGACCTCACAACCGACCTTTTTGAGAAGGGTTTCTGCGGTGCGACGAATGGTTTTGCTGTCGTCAATCACCATGATCTTCAGGTTCTCGAAGTTGTCATCCATTGTCCAACTGCCTTGCGCTCTAGCGACTGTCGTTATTTTCAAACGGGTGTTTTAACACAAACCTAAAGGTTGTTCTATAAGCCCTGCTCATTTATAGAGTAATGATGACCGGATAAAAAGTATTTGTTTGTGACCAAATGTACTTCTGCCCCCGCCGTCACGTATTGAGCGGTGATTTTCACCGGGTGCAATCATGACTCGGGTACAATACCATCGCCAGCATAGCACTTAATCACTGGTTCGCTCTGCTGACCGGTTCGTGTTTTCACATTGAAATTTCAGGAGACCCTGATGACAGTCCGGCTCGGGATCGTAATGGATCCCATCGAAGATATCAGCTTCAAGAAAGACAGCTCCCTGGCCATGTTGCTGGCGGCCCAGAAACGAGGCTGGCAGATCGAGTACATGGAGCAGCAGGATCTGTATCTTGCCGGTGGCCAGGCGCGAGCCCACACCCGGGATCTGACGGTGCACAAGGATCCGGAAAACTGGTTCAGTTTTGGTGGCAGCCAGGATCGGGCTCTGGGCGACCTGGATGTGATTCTGATGCGCAAGGATCCGCCGGTGGATCGTGAGTTCCTGATGGCCACCTACATTCTGGAATCGGCGGAGCAGCAGGGCGCTCTGGTGGTCAATCCAGCGGCCACCCTGAGGGACTGCAATGAAAAACTGTTTGCCACCCAGTTCGAGGATCTGACACCGCCCTTGATCGTGACCCGCTCGGCACGACGCTTCCGGGACTTCTATGCGGAGCACGGCGACATCATTATGAAGCCGGTTGACGGTATGGGCGGCCGCTCGATTTTCCGGGTAAAAGAACACGACGCCAACCTCGGTGTAATCATTGAAACCCTGACCAACTATGGCGCCCATCAGGCCATGGCGCAGAAATTTATCCCTGAAATTACCGACGGTGACAAACGCATCCTGATGATTGAAGGAGAGCCGGTGCCCTACGCCCTTGCGCGGATTCCGTCACAAGGGGAAAATCGTGGCAACCTGGCGGCCGGCGGTCGCGGAGAAGGCCGCGAGCTGACGGCACGGGATCGGGAAATCTGTGCCAGAGTGGCGCCGGTGATCAAACAGAAAGGCCTGATGTTTGTGGGGCTGGATGTGATCGGTGACTACCTTACGGAAATCAACGTCACCAGCCCAACCTGTATCCGCGAGCTGGATACGGCGTTCGGGACCGATATTGCCGGCATGCTGATGGATGCGATTGGTCAGCGCCTGGGTCGGGGCTGAGCACTGTGTCGTGCAGGCAAGTATCGATTAACGTTCAGGAAAGGTAATGGCAGTTCAGGTAAGCGACTTCGACCGGTTTTCCTTCACCCTGTTCATGGCGCTGGCCGTGCATGCCATCGTGGTTCTGGGCATTACCTTTGCTCCGGAGTTACCCCGATCGTCGGCTCAGACCATGGAAATCACCTTGTCCCGGTTTGCCGATGAGCAGGCACCGGAGAAGGCGGATTTTCTGGCTCAGACCAGCCAGCAGGGCAGTGGCACTGAAGATGAGCCAAGGGAGTTGACCACGCCTGAACCGGCCGACATCAGTCAGCCGGAATTGGCCCAGGTGCAGCCGGAGCCTCAAACCACAACCCGGCCGCAACCCAGAGATGAGCGCGCCGTGGTGCAGAGCAAAAGTGCAGCGCCACGGCAGGTGCAACAACCGGAGGCAAAAACAGAGCCAGACCCGGAGCCGCTGCCCCGCGCCGAGCGCACAAGCCTGATGGAGCGGAGTCTGGAAATCGCCAGCCTGGAGGCCCGTTTTGACGCCCAGCAGCAGGCCTATGCCCGCAAGCCCCGTGTCATGCGGGTAACGGCGGCTTCAACGCTGAAGTCCAGCAATGCCTGGTATGTGCAGAACTGGGTCAGTAAGGTTACCCGGATCGGTAACATCAATTACCCGGCGGAGGCCCGGCAGGCCGGTATTCACGGCAATCTGCGAATGCTGGTTTCGTTAAAGAAAGATGGCACAATTAAAGAAGTGGCGATCCTTCATTCGTCCGGCAGTACGGTGCTTGATGATGCCGCGATCCGTATTGTGCGCATGGCCGCGCCCTTTGCGCCTTTCCCTGCCGAGATGCAGCAGGAGGTCGACGAGCTTGAGATCATACGCACCTGGTCATTTCAGCAACGGGGGCTTACATCCGGATGACAACAGATAACGAAACGGCAGACAGCCTCAGGCATCATTTTCTGGTGGCGTCACCCTGGCTGGCGGACCCGCGTTTTCATGGCGGGGTAATCTATCTGTGTGAGCATTCGACGGACGGTGCTCTCGGCCTGATGATCAACCAGCCGCTGGACATTCATCTGGGCGAGATTCTGGAACAGCTGGAGATGCACGGTGGCGAGCTGGACGTGCCGGTATTTACCGGTGGTCCGGTGCAGCCGGAGCGCGGCTTTGTGCTGCATGCGCCGGGTCGGCACTGGCAGAATACCGCCCAGGTCGCCGACGATGTCTGGCTGAGCACGTCGCGCGACATTCTCGAGAGCATCGGCAAGGATGACGGGCCGGAGGAGTTTCTGGTGGCCCTGGGGTATGCCGGTTGGGGCGAAGGCCAGTTAGAGGAAGAGCTGGGCAGTAACGCCTGGCTGACTTGCCCGGCCAGCAGTGACATTCTGTTCCGTACCTCGGTAGACAAGCGTTACCAAGCGGCGTTGCGGCTGATCGGTATCGACCTGACTCAGCTCAGCGATTCGGTGGGTCATGCCTGAGCCCGGCAGCCGCAGGATTCTGGCCTTCGATTTCGGCACCCGCCGTATGGGTGTGGCCACTGGCCAGGAAATGCTGGGCACCGGTCAGCCTCTGGCGATGATCCCGGCCCGGGATGGCATCCCTGACTGGACCACGATCGAGAAGCTCCTGGCCGAGTGGTGCCCGGACGTCGTGGTGGTCGGATTGCCGCTGAATATGGACGCTTCTGAAAATGACATGTGCGCCCGGGCCCGCAAATTCGGCAAGCGTTTGCATGGCCGCTATCATGTGCCGGTGGCGATGGTGGATGAACGGCTGACCAGCTTTGAAGCCAAAGGTGATGTGATGGCGGCCGGTGGTAACCGGGATTTTGGCCGGCATGGCGTGGATGATCGTGCGGCCGTATTGATATTGGAAACCTGGTGCCGGGAACAGGCCGGCTGACCTGACTGATGAGGCTCTGATGACCGCATTGTTTGATATTAACCGGTTGCTCGACGAACTGGAGACAGGTTTGCGCCGGATCCTGACCGAGCGGGGCATTGACGACCCTGCGCTGATTGGTATTCGTACCGGCGGGGTCTGGTTGGCCGACGTGATCGGCAAGCGCCTGGGTATCGCCGAACCTTTCGGTGAACTGGATATTTCGTTCTACCGGGACGATTTCAGCCGCATTGGCCTGAATCCGAAGGTCAAACCCTCGAGCCTGCCGTTTGACACCGAAGGCCGCGACATCATTCTGATTGACGACGTCATTATGAGTGGCCGCACCATTCGCGCGGCGATGAACGAGATTTTCGATTATGGCCGCCCCGCAAGCATCATCCTCGCGACCCTGATTGATCTGGGCGCCCGAGAATTGCCGGTTCAGCCTGATGCAGTAGGCAGCTCTCTGGCGCTGGAGGCCCATCAGCGAATAAAACTGCGTGGCCCTGAACCGCTGCATATTGAACTTCAGGCATCCGGGCAGTAATCCTTCCCCATTGACGACAGGCCAGCCATGACCGCGAACCAACCCTCCCCGAACCATTTGCAGCTGACCCGGGATGGTCAGTTGCGGCACTTCCTCACCCTGGATGGTCTCAGCCGGGAGTTGCTGACCGATATTCTGGATACTGCCGATTCTTTTATCGAAGTGGGTGAGCGCAGCATCAAGAAAGTACCCTTGTTGCGGGGCCGGACCGTGGTCAATCTGTTCTTCGAGTCCAGCACCCGCACGCGCAGTACCTTTGAACTGGCCGCCAAACGGTTGTCTGCCGATGTGCTGAACCTGGACATCAGCACCTCGGCCACCTCCAAAGGTGAATCCCTGTCGGACACCCTGTTCAATCTGGAAGCCATGGCCAGTGACATGTTTGTGGTGCGCCACTCGCAGAGCGGTGCGCCGCACTTTATTGCCGAGAGCGTGACCCCGGGTGTGGCCATTATCAATGCCGGTGATGGCCGTCACGCGCACCCGACCCAGGCCATGCTCGATATGTTGACGATTCGTCAGCACAAAGGCCGTTTCGAGGGGCTCAAGGTGGCTATCGTCGGGGATGTTCTGCATTCCCGGGTCGCGCGTTCCCAGATTCGCGCATTGAACGAGCTCGGCGCAGCAGAGGTTCGGGTGATCGCCCCTGGTACTCTGCTGCCAAGGGATGTGGAAGATCTCGGGTGTACGGTCGAATACGATATGACCCGAGGCATGAAAGACCTCGATGTGGTGATCATGCTGCGGCTGCAGAAAGAGCGAATGGAAGGCGCGCTGCTGCCCAGTGAACGTGAATTTTACCGCCTGTACGGCCTGAGTCAGGACAAGCTGGCATTGGCGAGACCGGATTGTATTGTCATGCATCCGGGGCCGATCAACCGAGGTGTAGAGATTGAATCCGCCGTGGCGGACGGCCCCCAGTCAGTGATCCTCAATCAGGTCACTAACGGCATTGCCATCCGCATGGCGGTGATGTCCATGGCCATGGGTGGGCAAATGGCGGAGCGCCAGCAGAAACAGACCGACAGCGAGGAAACCCGGGCATGAGTGGTAGCCAACAACACGATAGCACCAGTCTGAAAGTGATTGGGGGCACACTGTTCGATGGTCACGGGCAGCTGATCACCAATCCTGGTCTGCTGATCCGTGACGGCAAGGTGGCTGCGCTCGGAGCCTCTGCACTGCAGGCTGAGGCTGGGCGCGAGTATGATGCCCGTGGGTGTGTCATAGCGCCCGGCTTTGTTGACCTGTGCTGCAACCTGCGGGAGCCGGGCAACGGCCAGAAAGGCAATATTGCAACGGAAACCCGCGCTGCTGCCCATGGCGGTTTTACCACCGTGTGCGCCAGCCCCGAAACTTCGCCGGTGAACGACTCCGGGGCCGTCACCCATCTGATCCGGGACGGCGCAGCCTCCCGTGGTGTGATCAATGTGTTGCCGATCGGCGCCATCACCCGTGGCCTGGAAGGCGACCTGCTGAGTGATATGGCCGGCCTGAAACGAGCCGGTTGTGTGGCCGTGGGTAACGGCTCTCGCGGGGTGCGTAACGCCCGCATCCTGCGCCGTTGCATGGCTTACGCCCAGACCTTTGATCTGACCGTGATGTTCCGTCCGGAAAATCAGGCACTGGCCGCTGACGGTTACGCCCATGACGGTCAGGTGGCGACTCGCCTGGGCTTGCTGGGTATTCCGGAAGTGGCCGAAACCGCGGCGGTCATGGAAATGCTGCTGCTGGCGGAGGAAACCGGCGTACGCCTGCACCTGAGCCAGTTGTCCTGCGCTCGCAGTGTCGAGATGCTGGCGGATGCGCGCCAAAGGGGCATTCAGGTAACCGCCGATGTCGCCATGCACCAGCTGGTTTTTACCGACCAGGCCCTGGCCGGCTTTGACAGCCGCTTCCACGTGCGCCCGCCACTGCGTTCCGAAGCAGACCGCCAGGCCTTGCTGGCCGGCGTCAGAGACGGCGTTGTCGATGCTATTGTCAGCCAGCATCAACCCCATGACAGTGCCGCCAAGCAGGCGCCACTGCCGGCCACAGAAGCCGGCCTGTCCAGCATTGAAAGCGTACTGTCGCTCGGGCTGAAACTGGTCGCTGCCGGTGAACTCAGCCTCGCCTGTGTGCTGACCGCACTCACCGGTGGTCCCGCCAGAGTATTGAATCGTTCGGCAGAACTGTCTGAGGGGGCGCCGGCTGATCTCTGTATTTTTGCTCCGGACGGCCACTGGACAGCCTCGAGCCGCACGCTGATGTCGGTGGGCAGGCACGCCCCGCTGCTCGGCTCTGAACTGCCAGGTCTTGTGAAGCTGACCCTGGTGCGGGGTCAGGTTGCCTGGTCCGCGCTCGAATAACCCACCCTCCTGAAAATGCGGCAGAGGTTGCCTGACCTCTGTCGACACCATCACAGATTGCCCCGATGTTGTTGAAAAGACCTTGATGAGAGGCACCTGAGCCAACGTATGCTATGGCACGGCCAGTGATGGTCAGGTTATGGACGATGGACAATGCCGGTGATGCGCTGTACCGGTATCCGACAATAATAACTCAGGAGTTATCCCGTGAAATCAATCAGCTTTTCCCGCCGGATTGCGGTGGCGGCAGCATTGTGCGCGAGCATGGTTGCGCCGTCTCTGGTCCAGGCCGAGACCGACATTCTTGATCGCAGTTTCTGTGTATTCGACCCCGTGGGTGCCAACGGCCCCTTGTTTGCCATTATCCGGGAGTTTCAGCCGGTTGCCATGCAACGCGGCATCAGATTCAACCTGCGCGCCTATACCGACGAAAAGGTTGCCGCTGAGGATTTCAAGGCCGGGCAGTGTGATGCCGTCCTGTTGACCGGCACCCGGGCCCGGGAATTCAACAAATTCACCGGCAGCCTTGAGGCCATGGGTGCCGTGCCCGGTGAACAGGAAATGCGCCTGCTGTACAACACCTTGAGCCAGCCCCAGGCACGACCGTTCCTGATCGAAGGACCCTATGAAGTCGCTGGCGTGTTGCCGGCTGGCGCCATCTATCTGCACACACGGGATCGCAGCGTCGATTCCGTGCAAAAACTCCAGGGTAAGCGCATCGCCACCCTGGATTACGACACTGCGTCGGTACGCCTGGTCCGGCATGTCGGGGCGTCGGTGGTGGGTTCCAACTCGGCAAACTTTGCCGGCAAGTTTAACAACGGCAGCGTTGATCTGGCCTACGCACCGGCGGTGGCCTATCAACCGCTCGAGCTCTATAAAGGCGTGAATACCAACGGTGGCGTGTTCAAGTACGCCCTGGGTTACATGAATTTCCAGGTCATTATTCACCGGGATCGCTTCCCCGATGACGCCGGTCAGATGGTCCGTGACGAATCGATCAAGCGGATCAATCAGGCCTACGACATCATTGCGGAAGCTGAGCTTGGCATACCTGCGGAAGTGTGGATGCACCCGCCCCGGGAAGACGTGGCCGAGTACGACCGAATGCTGCGTCAGGTAAGGTTGTCTTTGTTGGAAGACGGCGTTTTTGACGAGCGTGCCATCAAGCTGATGCGGGCGATCCGTTGCCGGGTAGACGGTGCACGCTCCGAGTGTGCCTCCTGAGGGCGGGCTAGCCGCAAAGCGCTGAATGGCCCGCCGCCAGGCGGGCCGACCCGATCAGCGAATGGCGTCTTTGAGTGCCTTGCCGGCTTTGAAACCAACGGTTTTGCTGGCGGGAATCTGGATGGTGGCGCCGGTCTGCGGGTTGCGACCGGTTCGAGCTTCCCGAGCGCGGATACTGAAGGTACCAAATCCAATCAGCGTGGTGTCCTCGCCTCGGGCGGCCGCAGCGGATATCTGATCGGTAATGGTGCTGATAACTTCACTGGCTTTGTCTCGGGTCAGGCCGGTTTTGTCGGCAATGGCAGCGGCGAGCTCTGGTTTGCGCATCGGATACTCCTGTTTTTTCATTCTGATTATTGTCGTCGGCCGCAGCGCCTGAGCCTGCGGTCAATGCAATCTATAGTGGCTCTGGCGCGAATGTGCAAACCCGGCCGGGTAACGATATGTGCCCGGTGGCGTCATTTGCGGGGCTTGTCTCATTAACCAAAGCCTGACGTGGCGATAATGCCGGACTGGTTACAGGATGTAACGAATGGAGCGTCGTTACGCAAGGCTCCTGGTTTTGACTAACCCACAACAATAAAAAGGTGTTGACGCTATGCAAGAA
>JAWOAO010000459.1:0-3940 GCA_046498485.1 Marinobacter sp.
CTTAGACGTCTTTCCAGGGCAGTTTCCGCGACATCCTGGATTTTCACATCTATGGTGGTAAGTAAATCCATTCCATCCTGCGGCTCAATTTCATTCCCATCGTTGACAGGCATCCAGAGGAATCCAGGTCGCCATGCTTGACGCCATCTCCGCCGCCGCCATAGAAATGGCAACTGCCACAGTTAGCCCGACCACTGGCCCCCACGTTCTGGGCGATGTGTTCAAGATCTGGCGGCTGAACCATCTTGCCACTGCCTTTGGGCCATTCCCTGGGGACATAAGTGGGATGACCGGCCAGCGTCGGAAACTTCCAGTAAGCACCGGTGGTATCGTGGCAGACCAGGCAGTCTACGGCGTTATCCGCGGTCGGGGGCGGCTGATTCATGTCTTCCCAACCATAACCGACGTGGCAGGAAGTACAGCGGGGTTCGTTGGTCACGGCCATGCCACAAAAACTGTTAATGACCCGGTTTTTCCCGAGGGTCTGGCCGGTCTCCTGATGCTCGTAGACCCAACTCCAGTGGGTCGTTCCACGGATCTGTTCCCCGGCCTCCGTGTGGCATTCAAGGCACGCGGCAGTTACATCCTCTGCCCGCTCAAACGGTCCCTGCAACGCCTTGAACTTGCTGTGATCCGCGGTGGGAGGTGGTCGCTGGCTCGCATCCGCAGGCTGGCCGTACCCCAAGCCCGCCAGGACCACAGCTGCCATGACCAACCCCAGCAAGCTTGCGCGGAATTTCATGCCAATATGTTCCATGTCGCTCCCCACAATGTCCGGACCACCCGCTAACCAGTTTAGACAGCAAAACCGGACTTTGCCGATTTCTGATGTCTATTCTGCCCAGGATCAATTTATTCCGGCGTGATCAGCCCGTTGGTGACTTTGTCACTGACCCGATCAAGAACCCACGCCTATAGTGTTATCTGACAACCTCAATCAAGGAGTTTTAGCCATGACTAACCTGTTCAAACTATTCACCCTCGCGCTTCTGGTCGCCGTAGCTCCCATGCACGCCATGGCAAGCAACCACTCGGACAAAGGCAACAACGTCGAGGAGGTGCTGGTGATTCTGTCCAGCGACTCCACCCAGACTCAGGGCATGGCGATGGTACTGTCGAACACCATGGCCGAGCAGGGCGCCAAGGTAAACGTGCTGCTGTGTGACGAAGCCGGCGATCTGGCGCTGAAGTCCTACGAGGGCGACGCACTGGCACCGCGCAGCGTGACCCCGGGTCAGATGCTGCGCGGCCTGCTGAAAGCCGGTGGCACCGCAAACGTGTGTGCGCTGTACCTGCCCAATAGCGACCATGCCAAAGATGACCTGATCGACGGCGTAGGCGTCGCCATGCCGCCGGAAATGGCCGCTCAGATGCTTAACAGCAAGATGCGCACCTTTACTTTCTAAGATTCATCGAGCAACACACAACCGCAAAGCGCCAGCCTCACGGCTGGCGCTTTGCGTTCCGAAGCCAATCGCTGGTGCTGCTGCTGGTGCTGGTTGCGGGGCTGTTGGTGCGAACCGCGGTGGCGATACGCCGACGGGAAATCTGTGTTGAGGAGTGAGGAACGACAGAAAAGCAGGGCGCCTGCCTGAGCAGGCGCCCTGACCACTACGGACGATAGATTTTCTCAGGGTTGGCCTTGGTGGACCAGGGCATACCCGAATTCTGCCAGCCGTTCTGCACCCGCAGTCCTTTCTGGGGACCTTCTTTCAAAGAATCGCCCTGAAAGCCATGATCAACGTACTTTACGTTGGTAAAGCCGCGCTCCAGCAGGTAGTCGGCGCTGGGCTTACCTCGCGCAGAGCCCGAACGGCACATGGTGATAATCAAGGCGTCACGATCCAGACCTTTTTCGGCCAGGGCCGCATCCACCTGCGCGACAAAGTTCTCGTTGCTGTCCATGGCGAACACCGCTTTGTCTTCATTGAAGCGGGTACG
The DNA here is from genome assembly GCA_046498485.1 of Marinobacter sp. GTDB lineage: Bacteria > Pseudomonadota > Gammaproteobacteria > Pseudomonadales > Oleiphilaceae > Marinobacter. The sequence goes on from JAWOAO010000459.1 coordinate 1,942, forward strand.
GTCTACCAACTGAAACGGAATGTTCAGATCGACCACATCGGTAAAACCGATAAACATGATCTCCACCGGATCCCGAACATCGATAAACAGCACTTCTTCACCCTGTTCCTGAACCCTGTTCAGGGTTTCTTGCGGAGTGAGCGCCAAGGCTTCTTCTGCCTGGGCGCCCGCTACGAGCCCGAACATGAAAAGCACGGATAGAAATAACGATTTCATAACACTCTCCTGATTTTATGACTATTCCAGTCAAATAAGCATAACGATATGACCGGGCATTTGACAGCTATCAGCCCTGCCCCCTCAGCGGCAAAATGTCGCACCTTAAGCATGATCGCCAACGCATAAAACACAAATTGACGAACATCAATTATTCAACCAAGTTTTGCTTATATTGCATACATATCTTTCTGATTTTGTTAACTTTAATTGAAAGAGACCAGTCCGTCTCATAAGGAGAAAGCAATATGATCAAACGCCCACTGGTGCAGGCTCTGGCACTCGGCTTCGGTGTCATGGCCGGTTCCGCAGCAGCAAACGATCTGATGGAGCGTGCCCGCGGCACCTTTGAACCGATCCCCAAATATCCGCCGGTTATCGACGGCAATGAGCTGACCCAAGCCAAAGTTGAGCTAGGCAAAATGCTGTTCTTTGAACCGCGCCTGTCCTCCAGCCACCTGATCAGCTGTAACACCTGCCACAACGTGGGTCTTGGTGGCGATGACGAACTGGCGGTATCCATTGGTCACGGCTGGCAGAAAGGTCCGCGTAATTCTCCGACCGTATTCAACGCGGTCTTTAATGCCGCTCAGTTCTGGGATGGCCGTGCAGCCGACTTGGCGGAGCAGGCCAAAGGCCCGGTGCAAGCTGGCGTGGAAATGAGCAGCACTCCGGATCGTGTGGTGACCACGCTCAAGAGCATGCCCGAGTACATCGAGCGCTTTGAGGATGCCTTTCCGCAACAGGAAGATGCCGTAACCTTCAACAACATGGCGGTTGCCATCGAAGCTTATGAGGCAACGCTGATCACGCCGGATGCCGCTTTCGACAAGTATCTGCGTGGCAACACCAACGCTCTTAATGAAACCGAAAAAGAAGGCTTGGCGCTGTTTATGGATCGCGGCTGTACCGCTTGCCACAGCGGCGTAAACCTCGGTGGCCAGAACTACTATCCGTTCGGCCTGGTGGCCCGCCCGGGTGGTGACATTCTGCCTGAAGGTGACAAGGGACGCTTTGCAGTGACCGCAACCGCGTCTGATGAATATGTGTTCCGGGCATCTCCGCTGCGGAACATTGAACTGACCGCACCCTACTTCCACTCCGGCGCGGTCTGGAGCCTGGAGGAAGCCGTTTCGGTAATGGGTACTGCCCAGCTGGGTACCGAGTTGAAGGATGACGAGGTCAAATCCATCGTTGCCTTCCTGAAAACGCTGACCGGGGAGGTTCCGGAAGTTCGCTATCCAATGCTTCCGCCAAGCACGTCCAAAACACCACGTCCGGTGGACATGGTGCTCTGAATCCGATAATCAGAGCCTAATCCCGAGGCGCGCCAATCGGCGCGTCTTTTTTTGACCTGAAGAAAAACCATGAGCACAACTCCTCACCTTGGTCCGGTTGTGCCAACCCTGACAAGCAAGCTATCGTCTGCCTTTACCTGACACCGACGAGGGGCTATGAACCCGACTATTGAACGCCTGAAATCCCACCGCTCCATCCGCAAGTTCAAGGATCAGCAAATTCCCCGGGAACTGTTTGAGGAGCTGATTCGGGCTGGCCAGAGCGCAGCCACCTCCAACCATGTCCAGGCCTACTCGATTATTCACGTGGTCAACCCGGCCAACCGCCAGCGCATTGCCGAACTGGCCGGTGGCCAGGCTTACGTGGCGGACTGTTCCGACTTCCTGGTGTTCTGTGCTGACATGAAACGCGCAACGGAAGCCGCAGAAAGGGCCGGCGCCGAGGTGGTTCGTGGCATGACCGAACAACTGCTGGTCGCCAGCGT
>JAWOAO010000474.1:0-3880 GCA_046498485.1 Marinobacter sp.
GAAAGGTTACGGTAGCACCAATAGGCGGCTGCTGTTTTCTTTGGGCATCACTGAAGCCGGTGCCGATGCGAAAGTGACGACCATCACCCAGCTTCAGCTCCAGCGCACCCATCATCCCCTCAAGCCGGCCCTTGCCCGGAAGGTGCCTGACCACCACCGCGTCGGCATCGTCATGGGCGGTCACTTTCAGCAGGTCATCGGATCGTCCAGCCTGGTACAGACCGGCCTTGCGCTTGAGCATCAGCCCTTCGCCACCCTCCGCCACCATTTCATGCAGCTGTTTCAGAAGCCCGTCATGACTGGTCACCGGGCTTTGCCTGACCAGAGCCAGGTAGGGCGAGCCCGCCGCCTGCACCAGAGCTGTCAGACGCTGATAGCGAAGCTCAAACGGCGTGTTTTGCATCGGCAGATCAAACACCTGAAAGCGCACCTGCTGCCATTCGGCATCGACCGGCTGGTGTTTACGCACCACCCCGGACAGTTCGGCAAAGCGACCACGGCCACTCCAGAGTTCTCCATCCAGCGGCTGCTTCGGAAAGTGTTTGGTAAACCATCCCGGAGCCGCATAAGCATGGCCGCCCCGGGACCAGAACTGCTCGCCATCCCAGTAGGCCCGAACACCATCCAGCTTTTCGCTGGCCCAGTAGCCCTGCAGATTGATGCCCGGATGATAGACCTTGGCCAGAGGAATGGCCGGTGGCTGGGCCTGGACTGACGAGGGATAAAGCAAGGAACCAAATAGAAGAATAAGGCTGGCCGCCAGCGCCGAAGCCCTGGCAGAGTATTTAATGATTAGCGGCATGATCCGTTGCCTCGTGAACATCCTGTTGTTAAAACGCCAAATGGCGGAGCAATTATGCGGTGACGTACTTCAGCAGCTCAACCACCTGTTCCGGAGTTTGTGCCCAGGCCATGGCCGCCGCATCCACTTCCTTCAGTGGGTGCACAATGTCGTCTGCGTGCAACGTAATATAAGGCGTGCCCATGGCCGCACAACCGCCGGCATCAAATGCGGCATTCCACTGCTTGTACTTGTCCCCAAAACGAATCACCGCCAAATCACACTGCTCGAGCAGGGTTTTGGTGCGGATGGCATTCACCTTGGAGGACTGGTGGTCTCGCCAGAAGCCATTCTCCGGCTTGCCCAGAAAATCCCCTGCCGCATCGCTGGCGTCGTGGTCGGTCACCGCCGAGGTGAATTCTACCGGCAGACCCGCGGCTTCGGCGCCGGCGGCAATCTGTTCGCGCCAGTCGGTGTGGATTTCGCCGGATAGATATACAGTCCAGATCATGATGGGCTCCTGTGGGGAAGTCGTTGGATTTTGAGAAAGGGATGATACGACAACGACGGGGGATATTCACGGAAGGGACGGGCAACCTGCCAAGCCTTGCCCGGCAAGACAGAGCGCTGGTCAGCCAAGTCGCGACTGACCAGCAAGCCAACACGTATCAGCCCGCGAGGGATGCCTCGTGCTCACGAATCATCGTGCAAAGCTTGTCTTTCAAGTTCAGACGTATCTTCTTCTGATCTTCCAGATACTCGTCGGAGGTGGTTTCGACACCAGTTTCAATGCGATGAACCGCATGATCGAGTTCATGATACTCATCAAACAGCTTGGCAAAATGCCGGTCGCTGGTTTTCAGATGGTGAATCGCTTCCTTGGACTCGGGCAGTTCGTGCAACAGATCGTGCTTTTCGATGGACATTATTGGCATTCTCCTTGGAGTTTATTGATTACCTGTGATTACTGTAAGCCTTCAGAACGGGAGGGACTTGATAAACGTCAAGTCTTAGATGGCTTTGTTATCAATTACCTGAACCCTGACCTGGCGGGGCTGTGCCGCTCTGGCCTGAAACCTCGGCTGCACCGGCTTCATCCGGCTGTTCTGAGTCTGCGCGTTTCATCAGAATCATGCCACCTTGCATAAGCAGTGAGTTAAGCCGGGGATCCCCCTGTTCTGCGACCCCCACCGCAAAAGCCAGCGCAGCCGCCTCCAGCGGATTTTTCCGGATCAGATCGCGGAGCACGTCAATGCCGGAGCCCGATTTACCATCAGCCGCGTCAGGGGTTTTGGCCGGAGACTTTGGGCGGCTCAATCGGTGGAAAAAGAGCGCCAATAACAGAACACAGCCCAACCCGACCAACCCCATGGCGCCAGCCTCGCCAAGCCAGGGAGACAGCGCCAGGACCGCGGCCTGAACCAAAAGATAAAACCCGGTAACTAGCAGGGCGGTGAGCAAGACCATTGCCAATGCAAAGCCAATGATGGCGGCTGCAGCCTTACGCAACGCCCCCTGGACCTGAGCAGAATCAAGCATGATCAGCGATCAAGCAACTTGCCCACCAGGATACCGGCAAGGAACATCACGATAATACTGAGGAACGGTCGTTCCTCGATCTTGTGCTCAACATCATGCACGGCCTTGTCTCCGGCATCCTTCGCGCGATTCAGTGCATCATCACCCTTTTTCCTGAACTGATCAAAGGTCTCCTGGCTCTCGCGCCGGATCTCATCCCGAAGACTGCTGATGTTGCTTTTCTGACTTTCAGAAACAGACCGGGTCAGTTTGGACAGATCCTCTCGGAGCTCTTGGAGGTCCTGCTTCATCTTGTTGTACTCGTCTTGGCTAGATTTTGCTTCCATTTTTTGTCTCCTTACAAAACGGATTTACGACTAATTTGGCGTTTTCGAAAAAACATAACCAGCACTTCACCAGTCACTGGATCCGACAACGATTGGCGAAGGCACCCTAATCCTAGCACAGATTTTCAGGTTCACATTTCTGCATATGCGGACCGCGATGGTTTCCGTCAGTTGAGGTTTCTCCTTGTGATAACACATTGTTGAAATTTGAAACTGAGGAGCGCCTCCAGCGCTAGCCCTGACCGCACTCTTTGCGAACTCTGGCGCGGAAGCGGTCACGTATCTGCTGGTTTTCTTCCTCCGACACAAACACCCGCGCCCCACGATCATCGAGGTTGTAGAAGGTGGAGATGCTCTTCATGTGATGCAGTCGTGCCCGCAGCTTCTGGCAGGATTCCGCTGCTTTTTCTGCCTGCTTGCGGGCATTCGCTTCCTCAGTCTGACGAACCTCCCGTTCCCTTTGTTGCTCGTTCAGAAATTCGGTCATTTTCTGGTGACGCTCGCGGGCGGTTGAGTCGGCCTGCGCGGGAGCGGCGTTTATCCGAACCTCACTGGAATTTACCTGAACTGGAGGCCGGTCACCGAAATGGGTCTGGCCGTTGGCGTCTGTCCATTGGTAGACAGCCGCGTTGGAAAGCTGAGTTATAGGCAGGAATAGCAGAGACAGAAGAAGACTGCGGTACATAACTGGAAATCCTTTTCGTCCGATATTAATGGTGCGACAAAATTGAGCCAGATTACCCGATCAGAGAGGGGCAATGTGTGTCCCGGCTCTAAAATAAACCGGCTGCCCACCAAAGCCGTGAACAAGATCTCAATCCATCAACCAGAAAGTTCTGAGGCAACATTGCGCTCTGTGCAGCCCAGGGTAATCCCCCATTTTTTATGGCACGTAATGGAGTTTCTCTGCCATCAGATTGGGTCGCAAAAACGTGTATGAAAAGCCAAAGGCGCATGCCGAAAACATTCGTGACTGTTCTCAACATAAAGCCCGAGTTTATCCGCCAGGTCTTCCTTTTTCTCCAGCCTGCGCAGCTTCTTGGGCGGATTTCCGGACATGAAAGTGGGCGATACCACCTCACCGGCATTACCCCACGGCAGCCGCAGGCTGGCGGAACGATCCAGCCCCGTCCGGTTCCATTCCTCCTCCTGTTTTTTCTGGGGGGAATATAGAGTTTTCTGTACCGCCGTAAAAGCCGGCCGAATCCCGTAATGATGGTCCGGCGGTCAGCGG
>JAWOAO010000461.1:0-4556 GCA_046498485.1 Marinobacter sp.
CTGCCTGGAAATGCTTGAACACGTGCCAGACCCAGCCTCCGTGATCCGGGCCTGCGCTGCCCTGTTGCGCCCTGGTGGCCATATGTTTGTGTCCACCATCAACCGCAACCCCAAATCTTTCCTGTTTGCCATTGTCGGTGCCGAGTACGTGCTCAACCTGCTGCCTAAAGGCACTCATGACTGGAAGAAGTTTATCCGGCCCTCCGAGATGTCGGATCACCTGCGCCACGCCAACCTGGAAGTGCAGGAACTCACCGGTATGACCTATAACCTTATCACCAAGGCCTACAAGCTGGGCCGGGATGTGGATGTAAATTACCTGATGCACGCGCGGGATATTCGTGAAAACTGATCCGCAACCGTCGGCGGTATTATTCGACCTGGACGGCACCCTGATCGATACCGCACCAGACTTTATCCGGTGCCTGAACCAGCTAAGGCAACAGCACCGCCTGGCAGCGCTGCCGGCCGAACACATCCGCCGTTCTGTCTCCAACGGAGCCCGGGCCATGGTCAGGATTGGCTTTGGCCTGGAGCCCGAACACGACGGTTATCTGGAGAAGCACACGGCATTTCTGGATCTCTACGAGGCCGGTGTCGCGGAAGAAACCACCCTGTTCGAGGGCATGGTTCAACTGCTGGAGAATCTTGAAGCCAGAGCCATTCCCTGGGGCATCGTCACCAACAAACCGGCACGCTTTGCGATCCCCTTGATGGTCGCTCTCGGCCTGGCTGACCGCTGCGCCACGCTGATCTGCCCGGATCACGTTGCCGAACGCAAGCCGCATCCAGAGGCCCTTTTCCTGGCCTGCCAACACATTGGCGCAGACCCGGCCCGTGCGATCTACGTAGGCGATCATGAGCGCGACATCCAGGCCGGCCGCAACGCCGGCATGCGGACCATTGCGGTGCGTTACGGCTACATTGAACAGCCGGAATCGGTTGACCTGTGGCAAGCCGATGTCATCGCAGACACCGTCGCCGATCTGGCAAAGCTGTTACAATAGCACCTGAGCAATTTTATCACCGGCCCAAAGCTGGCCAGTAACCGCCTGAACACGGAGACAGGTTATGCATGATTACCAGGCGCCCGCCGAGCTTCTGAAAGACCGTATTGTCATGGTAACCGGAGCCGGCAGTGGCATCGGTCGCGCCGCCGCCAAGGCTTTTGCTGCCCATGGCGCTACCGTTATTCTGCTAGGCCGGACCGTAGCCAAGCTGGAAGAGGTATATGACGAGATCGAAGCCGCCGGCCACCCACAACCGGCGATTGTGCCGATGAACTTTGAGGGCGCCGCGGTCAAGGAATACGAAGAGCTGGCGATGACGCTGGAAGAGAACTTCGGAAGGCTCGATGGCCTGCTGCATAACGCCGGCATTCTCGGTTCCCGCAGCCCGGTTGAGCTTTACAATCCGGAGATCTGGAACAAGGTCATGCAGGTAAACGCCACCGCCCCGTTCCTGCTGAGCCGGGCGATGATTCCCCTGCTGCGCAAATCCGATGATGCCTCGATGATCTTCACCTCTTCGGGCGTCGGTCGCCAGGCCCGGGCTTACTGGGGCGCGTATGCCGTGTCCAAGTTTGCCGTCGAGGGGTTGAGCCAATTGCTGGCCGATGAACTGGACGATGCCCGCCACAACATCCGGGTAAACAGTCTGAACCCGGGCGCCACCCGTACCGGTATGAGAGCGCTGGCCTATCCAGCGGAAAACCCGAATCAGAACCTGGCCCCGGAAACTCTGATGCCGGTTTATCTGTATCTGATGGGCAAAGACAGCCAGGGCATCAACGGCCAGCAAATCGACGCGCAGCCGAAAAAATAATGGAACTTCTGTTCTACACCACTGGTCAGTGCCATCTGTGCGAACTGGCAGAGTCACTGTTGGTCAGCACGCCCATGCCGGAGCCCATCCCGGTGGAGGTGGTGGACATTGCCCAGTCTGAAATGCTGGTTGCACGTTACGGCACGCGAATTCCGGTACTGCGCCGCAACGACACCGGTGCGGAGCTGGGCTGGCCGTTCACCCGGGAACAGTTACTGACGTTTCTGCAATGAGGAATTGCTGACATGCTGATGATTATCTCCCCTGCCAAAACGCTGGACTACGACAGCCCATTGGCGACGGACACTTACACCCAACCGGATTTTCTGGACGACGCCTGCGAGCTGATCGACCAGCTTAAAGATCTGGAACCGCACCAGGTCAGTAACCTGATGAGCATCAGCGACAAACTCGGCCAACTGAACGCAGAACGTTTTCGCGCCTGGAGCACGCCGTTCACTCCGGACAACGCTCGCCAGGCCATTCTGGCGTTCAAGGGTGACGTCTATACCGGGCTCGATGCCGAGAGCTTCAGCGACGATGATTTTGGCTTTGCCCAGAAGCACCTGCGCATGCTTTCCGGCCTCTACGGGCTGCTAAAGCCACTGGACCTGATGCAACCCTATCGGTTGGAAATGGGCACCCGGTTGGCAAACCCGCGCGGCAAAGACCTCTATGCGTTCTGGGGCAGCAAACTCACCGAGGCCCTGAACCAGCTGCTGGCAGAGGACGATCAGGTTCTGGTTAACCTGGCGTCCAACGAATACTTCAAAAGCGTGAAGAAGAAGGATCTGGAGGGCCGCCTGATCACCCCTCAGTTCAAAGACTGGAAGAACGGTCAGTACAAGATGATCAGCTTTTATGCGAAGAAAGCCCGGGGCCTGATGTGCCGTTATGCCATTCAGAACCGCATCACCCAGGCAGACGACCTCAAGGGTTTTGATCTTGAGGGCTATTACTTCAGCGAAGACCAATCCGATAAAAACAACTGGGTTTTCCTGCGGGATCAACCGTAACCGTTTCAGTTAATATCGGAGCAACCATGAACGAAGCAGTTTTCTCCCAGATCGCCTTGATGGTGTTTCTGACGGGTCTTATTGTCTGGATGGGTTTCATCGTATGGGATCTGGCAAAAAAATCCCAGGCGGGCATGTTTGGCACCATCGCGCTGTTTACCATCTTGGGCGCAGGCGTTGTCGGCTTTGTTGTCAAAACCGTGCTGGTTGAGGTCATGCAGATCTGACCTGCCCGGATACCCGTCACTTTACGGCTGCACTGGTGTGGCCGTATCATCCCTCCCCCTTTTGCAATGCTCTGAACTGACATCAAGGATTCAAACCGCATGTGGTTTCGTAATGCACGAGTTTTCCGTTTCACCAAGCCCTTCGATATCACCCCCGAAGATCTGGAAGAAAAGCTGAGAGCTGACGCTTTCAAGCCCTGTGGCCCGCAAGAAACCCTGCGTCAGGGCTGGACCCCGCCCTTGGGCAAGCACGGCGACCAGATGGTTCACAGCGCTAACGGCTACCACCTGGTTGCGCTGCGTAAAGAAGAAAAGATCCTGCCGGGCCCGGTGGTCAAGGAAGCGGTGGAAGAGCGTGCCGAGGCCATCGAACTGGACCAGGGCCGCAAGGTCCGCAAAAAAGAAAAAGAAGAAATCAAGGAACAGGTGATGCTGGAGATGCTGCCGCAGGCATTTTCCCGCAATCGTCGCTGCTATGCTTACCTGGCGCCCCAGGATGGCGTGCTGGTGGTCGATGCCGGCTCTGCCAAACAGGCGGAAGACCTGGCCTCGACTCTGCGCAAAAGCCTTGGATCACTGCCTGTGCGGCCGCCCGCGGTCGAACAGGCCCCGGCCTTCACCTTTACCGGCTGGCTGAATGAAACCATCGAGCACCCCGCCAGTATTGTGCTTGGCGACGAGTGTGAACTGAAAGATCCGTCCGAGGACGGTGGTGTGGTGCGCTGCAAAGGGCTGAACCTGAAAGCCGACGAAATCGGTAACCATCTGGAAGCCGGCATGCAAGTAACCAAGCTGTCGCTGACCTGGGACGACAACGTCTCTTTCGTACTCGATGAAGAACTTGGGATTCGTCGCCTGAAGTTCGGCGACACTCTGCAGGATCAGCTGGATGATGTGGACGTTGACGATGCGGTCGCCAAGTTCGACGCCGCCTTTACCCTGATGACCATGGAGCTGTCCCGAATGATTCCCGGCCTGCTGGAGGCCCTGGGCGGCGAAGACCGCTCCGCCATTGTCGAAGAAGAAGCGTAAACGGCGCGGGCAAAGCGGGGCTACAGGTGGCCCCCTTTGCCCAGCCGCTCTTTCTGCCAGTCATTTTCCGGCTCATTCAGCACCAGTCGCAGATCCATGACTTCTTCTTCCGGGTTGTATCGAATCTCAAACCCCAGATGCTCCGCCAACTGCAACATGGGCCGGTTATCGGCCAGCACATTACCCACCATTTCCATGGTGCCGCGAGCCCGGCAGTAATCAATCATTTTCTGCATCAGGGCAACCCCCAGGCCTTCTCCCTTCATACGGTCATCCACCATCACGGCGAATTCACAGCGCAGGTTGTCAGCGTCGGTCCAGGTGCGCACGGTACCCAGGGTCTCCTCACCCTCCTCGTCCAGGCGCGGCGCATTGGCAATGAAGACCATTTCCCGATGGTAGTCGATCTGCACCATCTGGGCGACGTCTTCCCGGGAGAAATGCTTCCGGTACTGGA
>JAWOAO010000171.1:0-6230 GCA_046498485.1 Marinobacter sp.
ACGAACGATATCAATGACGGTTTCAGGGGTCATGCGTGGCCTCCTATATCCCGTAACTGGCGGCCAGCGTACCCATAATCAGGGCCCAGCCATCCACCAGAACAAACAGCATGATTTTGAACGGCAGTGAGATGATGACGGGCGATAGCATCATCATACCCATGGCCATCAGCACACTGGCCACCACCATGTCGATGACCAGGAACGGGATAAACAGGATAAACCCGATCTGAAAGGCCGTTTTCAGTTCACTGGTGACAAAGGCCGGCAGCAGTACCCAGAAGGACGCGTCTTGAGGGGTTTCATACTGCACATCGGCAAGCCGCATGAACAACCCAAGGTCTGACTCCCGGGTCTGCTCCAGCATGAAACGCCGGAACGGCTGGCTGGCCAACTCGACCGCCTCCAGCGAGCTGACCTCTTCCTGCATATAAGGCTGCAAGCCAACTTCGTTGGCTTCTTCCAGTACCGGCTTCATGATGAAGATACTCAGGAACAGCGCCAGCCCCAGCAAAATCTGGTTTGAAGGCGTCGCCTGCAGGCCCAGAGCCTGACGCAGAATGGAAAAGACAATGATGATGCGAGTGAACGAGGTCATCATCATCAGCATGGCCGGCAGGAACGTCAGCGCGGTCATCAGCGCCAGGATCTGCAGGGTAACCGTATACTCCTCGGTGCCGTCCTCTCCGGGCGTTACGGTAAACGCCGGAATGCCAGGCAATTCCGCCAACGCCAACGGGGCCATCAGCAGACCAGGGAAAAGCAGCAGCAATGGCAGACAGCGTTTGAGCATGGCCACAGTCATAGCGTTAATCTTTCCTTTCCGGAGCGGACCAGGACTTGCCGATCATGCCTTGCAGCCGGCGGGCGAACTCACTGGACGGAGGATTGGCGGCATCAACGACCGGCTCTTCAAAAACCTGCAAAGTGCGGATGGTGGAGGGCGTAATGCCCAGCAAAATCTGTTGTCCACCCACCTCTACCAGGGCAATCCGTTCCCGGGCACCAATGGCCAGCACCGACACCACCTTGATGGCATTGTTGTTCATGCCGGTCATGCCGTTCATCCGCCGGATCAGCCAGGCACAGCCGTAAATAACCGCCACCACCGCCAGCAAACCGAGGCCCAGGCTCATCACGGTGGCTATGGTGTCGGGTGCATCTGGAGCCGCCTTACGGGCGGGAGCAGCCACTTCTTGTGCCAGCACCGGCATCGCCAAGACCGCAGGCAGCAGCCAAGTCAGCATGCGCAGCATGTTATTTCTGCAACCGTTTGATTCGCTCACCCGGGCTGATCACGTCGGTTAGCCGTATGCCAAACTTCTCGTTCACCATGACCACCTCGCCGTGAGCAATCAGGGTGCCATTGACCAGCACATCCAGCGGCTCGCCAGCCAGCCGGTCCAGCTCAATCACCGAGCCCTGGTTCAACTGAAGCAGATTGCGAATGGGAATCTGGGTGTTACCGACTTCCATGGAGATGGTCACCGGGATGTCCAGAATCACGTCAATATCGGGCGCATTGCCGCTGCCGGCCAGTCCCGAATCTTCTCCGAACTCTTCCATGGGCGCGGCACGAACATCTTTACCGGCGTCGTCCCCGGTGCCGTCTGCCTCGGCCATGGCCGCCGCCCACTCGTCTTCACGGCCATCGGAATCGCCGTCGTCAGAGCCTCCGGTCTCTTCCATTGCCGCTTCCCATTCAGCAGCCAGCTTTTCGTCTTCGCTGAGCTCCTGCTTGCCTTTGTTGTCGTCCTCAGCCATTACGTCCCACCTTCAGTTGTTTCTTTACCCTGGGCACCGTCGCCCGCTCATGAATTCTCAGCGCCAGCTTCCCGTCCCGGGTTCCCAGCGTAGCCTTGTAGATTGGAATGCCGTTGGCGGTCACCGTCAGGAAATCCGACATTTCTACCGGAATCACATCTCCGGCCTTCATCTTGGCAATGTCCCTGAGTGATATCCGGCGCCGACAAACCATGGTGTTGATCGGGACATTCACTTCTTTGACGTCTTCCTGCAGAGCGTTTACCCAGCGCTCATCCACATCATCAATGTCACTCTGCACGCCGGCATCAAGCACCTCACGAATCGGCTCAATCATCGAATAAGGCAAAGCAAAATGCAGCTCGCCGCCACCGCCATCCAGTTCAATATGGAAGGTGCTGACCACCACCACTTCACTGGGACTGACAATATTCGCCATGGCCGGGTTTACTTCAGAACTCAGATAATCAAAGTCGACTTTCAGCACGGCGTGCCAGGCTTCCTTCATGTCAGTGAAAACCTGATTGAGGACCATCTGCACGATCCGGGTCTCGGTGGGCGTGAATTCCCGACCTTCGATCTTGGCATGCCGGCCTTCACCGCCGAAGAAGTTATCGACCAGTTTGAACACCAGTTTCGCGTCCAGAACAAACAGGCCGGTACCGCGCAACGGTCGAACCTTGCAAAGGTTCAGACTGGTCGGCACGTACAGGGTGTGAATGTACTCACCGAACTTCATAATCTGTACGCCACCGGTAGACACATCGGCATTGCGTCGCAACAGATTGAACAGGCTGATACGGGTGTACCGGGCAAAGCGCTCGTTGATCATTTCGAGGGTCGGCATACGGCCACGGACAATGCGGTCCTGACTGGCCAGATCGTAGGTTTTTACGCCACTCTCGTCGGCTTCCTCATAGGTATCGATGTCTCCGTCATCCACACCGTGAAGGAGCGCATCAATCTCGTCCTGTGACAATAAGTCCTGCATACCTGATCCTGCCCTGAAATTCGTTTACCCGACCGGGTACCTATTGCACCACAAAGTTCCTGAACAACACGCGCCTGATTTCCGGCTCGCCTTCCTGAGCCAGAACCTCGTTTACTGTGACCAACATCTGCCCGGCAAGCTCTGCCCGGCCATCGGGTGTCTGCAATGCATTGAAGTCACTATTACCGAGCACCATCACCAGGTTGCTGCGAATCAGGGGCATGTGAGTGTCCACGGCCGCCAGTGCTATCGGGTCCGTCGCCCCAAAGGACAGGTGAACCTGAGCGTAACGTTGTCGGCCCTGAGCCTGAACCGTGGTAACCAGCGCTTTTTCCAGATCGGTGTAGATACTGGAGACAAAGGCCGGCTCTGCAGAAATGTCGCCGGCCTCTTCATCACCTGAGGAGAAACCATCGCCCAGAAACCAGAGAGTTCCGCCGACCGATAGCGCCACCGCCAGAATGATGATCACCACCAGCAGAATGATGAGCTTCAGCTTACCTTTTTTGGCAGGCGCCTGTTCCGCGTTGTTCTCAGCCATAATGTCCGCTTTGTCAGAGTTTCGTCAGTCAGGACGGGCCAGAAGCCCGATACCTACAGTTTGGAACCGCAGTTTAGCGTTGCCGGCAGGGATGGGCAAAGAGCTTTGGCAGGTTAGTCAAAAGTGATCATAAAACGACCAGAATCAGGCGAAGATATCCACTTCGCCTTTCCAGGCAAGATCAAGGCTGCCGAGGTCTGGCAGGTTTTCGTCGGCGTCGGTACCGGCCACCCCGCTCCCGTTAGCACCGGAACCGTCCTTACCGGCGCCTTCACCCTGGCTACCGGCCTGCTGATTAGCCTGACCGGATACGTCAAACTGGCTCAGCGACAAACCTTGCTCTCCCAACATATCCCGCAACCGGTGTGAATGCAGCTCCAGCTGCTCCCGAACCACCGGGTTGGCGGCATGCACGGTGACCGTGGCCTGATCATTCTGCACCCGAACCTTGACCTCCATGGGCCCCATGTCGGGCGGCGTCAGATGAATTTCTGCCACCGACATATTACGCGCGGTCAGCCAGCTCAGTTTTCCCATCACCTTGTCGCCCCACTCCGCCTGCCCGACCGGCACATCTACAGAGGTCGCGTAGCCACGCAGCGGCACCGCTGTCTCTGCTGCCAGGCGGGCGGGCTGTGCGGCCTGCTGCGAAGCCAACTCGAGCGTGGCCTGGAACTTCGGAGCCGTCAGCAGGTTGGCGGGATCTACCGGCCGCGACGTTTCACCGGCAACACCCGCCGACAGCAATTCCGTCAGTTGACTACTGAGGGTCATGGCGGTGCCACCGGCGTTTTGCTGTGGGCCCTGGCCCTTCAGCGTTCCAGCCAGACCAGCCACTGGCAGCAGCGCAGGCGTCAGCGCCATGTCTGTGTCAGCCTCCGGCACCGAATTGCCTGCGGGCATGATCAAGGACTGCAGGCTGGCAAACGTCATCGGCGTGAAGTCTGCCGGCGCGGTGTCAGGCAGCTCACCTTGAGTGCGGTCGCCAGCAGTCAGCGTTTCACCCTTGTCCTGCACTGCGGGGGACTTTGCCGTTTCGTCCGGAGCGGCCGACCGGGAATCAGCAGCGTGGTTATCCGCTTCCTGATCCGCAGCCTTGGCATCCCGGCGGTCCTGCATGGAATGGCGCTGATCCAGACGGTCTGCCTGCTTCTGATCCAGACGTTTTTGCTCGGCGCGGGATACCTGTTCAAACCGGCTGTCACTGCCGGGATCCCGGTTACCCGAAGGCTTGGCTGTTGCTGTGTCCTTTTGGGCACCGGGGTTTGGCGCCTGGGGGAGAATTGTCTGCTGCATGGCAACCTCTTGCCGCTTTTCATCCTGTATTAGCCACTTTCGGGCTCCTGTACAGGTACTAGCAAAAGCAATGCCAGAACAATTCTCAGGGGGTGTCGCCAAACGCTTCCAGGCGCGCACGGACCTCAGCAAACTCACTTTCGATGGCATCAACGATGGCGGGAGCCGCGTCCAGATTACCGGCCTTACCCAGCTGCTCGGCCTTCATGCACAGCGACCCCAGGTGCGGCGCACCGATATTGACACAACTGCCCTTGAAGCTGTGAGCGGATCTGGCAAACGCATCAGCGTCTGCCGTTGCCATAGATCGCCGGAGATTGTCCAGCCGGCTCCGGGAGTCCGCCAGATAAGTCTGAATCAGCACATCAAACTCGTCTTCCATGACATCCTGCAATTCCGCCAACGCTTCTTCGTCAAGATGTGGTTTGTCAGTCATCAGCGATCCTCTGCGTTTTGTTATGATCAGGTTGTGCGCCGTCATTGCTCTCGGTCGTTGCCCAATCATAAACAAGTTCAACGTGATTGCCGCGACCATGCACTCGCAATTGCCGTGCCATTCGCCTTAACAGTTCAAGGCCGCGACCAGCGTATCGGGGGCCTGAGGGCAATTGCAGCTCAGACACCTTCTCAAAATAACGGGCAAAATCAAAACCCTGCCCGCTGTCTTCACACACTACCTGTAACTGGCCACCGCTGGCGGTGAGTTGGTGACTCAGTGAAAAACGGATGTAGTGACCGCCGGTTTGCGAGAGTCGTCGTTTTCGCTCCTGATAATAGTGGCCAAAGCCATCGGGTGAAGCTTTCCACTCTGACGGCAATTCCAGCACGCCATGCTCCAGGGCATTGTTGTAGAGCTCGGACAACAGGGTATAGACCTCGCCGCTTTTTTGGCGCAGCCCTGGCACTTCCATACAGATGTGCAGCAACAATGGCAGCGGATTGAAGTCTGCCAGCGTCCGCTCTCTGACTTCATACACACAGTGCCAGTCTACCGGACCAAAAAGAGCGGATTCCTGCGGGCGGTCATTTCGCGCCTGATGCTGTTCCTGATGGATGATTTCCAGTGCACACAGAGTAAGATCGTCGGCCGCCTCCGGCTTTCCGGTAAACTGACGGATATGGCCCATCAAGGTATGAAACGGCGTGTCATCCGGCTGCAAATGGGCCAGAACCTGCCGGACGCCGGCCTCACCAAACGGCTGGCCCTGCGCGTTGCTGGATTCCGGAAATCCGTCGGTCATAACAATCACCTGATCACCCGGAACCACCGGCAGCACCGTCATCGACGCGCTGAATTGCTCCGGGGAATGCACACCCAACGGCAGATGTGAAGAGGCAATGGCAACACGCTCACCATTTGCCCGCACCAGCCAGCCATCAGGCAGCCCACCGTTCCAGGTACGCAGCTGACCAAGTTTGAAATCGGCATCCAGCATCGCGCCACAACAGAACATGCCGGTGGGCAGAATTTTTCCTAATTTTCGATTGATTTCCCGGAGGATGTCAGCGGCGCTGAAGCCCCTGGCTGCCATGCCGTAGAAAATCTCGGCCACGGGCATGGCACCGATGGCTGCCGGCAAACCATGCCCGGTAAAGTCTCCCAGAAAAATCAGGGTGCCGCCCCCGGGTCGGTCTGCG
>JAWOAO010000254.1:0-7663 GCA_046498485.1 Marinobacter sp.
TACCCTGAAGGTTGAAGCCCCGGCAGCGCGCCAGGGTGGTATCAAGGTAGCTGATGTAGCCGAGCTGGTGGACAAACTGAAGAACGAAGCGAAGGTGATCTGAATGAGCATCCTGGTAATTGCTGAACACGACAACAGCAGCCTGAAGCAGGCTACTCTGAGCGTTGTAGCGGCAGCCAAGGCCATCGGTGGTGACATCGACGTGCTGGTTGCAGGCGAAAACGTAGGCGCCATCGCTGACGCTGCTGCCAAGGCAGAGGGCGTAGCCAAGGTTCTGGTTGCAGACAACGCGGCTTATGGTCATTTCCTGGCCGAAAACCTGGGCGAACTGGTTGCTGAAATTGGTAAAGGCTACAGCCACATCCTGACGTCTGCCGGCACCACGGGCAAAGACTTCATGCCGCGCGTTGCTGCGCTGCTGGATGTTGCCCAGGTGTCTGACATCATTCGCGTTGAATCGGCCGACACCTTTGTGCGTCCGATCTACGCCGGTAACGCCATTGCGACCGTCAAGGCCAGCGACAGCATCAAGGTGATCACCGTTCGCCCGACCGGTTTTGATCCGGTCGCCGCTGAAGGCGGCTCCGCTTCCATTGAGCAGCTCGACGTTGTTAAAGATGCCGGCCTGTCCTCGTTTGTAGGTGAAGAGAAGGCCAAGTCTGATCGTCCGGACCTGGCTTCTGCCGGTATCGTCATCTCCGGTGGTCGTGGTATGCAGAACGGCGAAAACTTCAAAATGCTGGAGCAGGTTGCTGATCTGATGGGCGCTGCTGTTGGTGCCTCCCGCGCCGCGGTTGATGCCGGCTTTGTGCCGAATGACATGCAGGTTGGTCAGACCGGTAAGATCGTTGCTCCACAACTGTACGTTGCGGTGGGTATCTCCGGTGCCATCCAGCACCTGGCCGGTATGTCCGACTCCAAGGTGATCGTTGCGATCAACAAGGACGAAGAAGCACCGATCTTCCAGGTGGCTGATTACGGCCTGGTAGCGGACTTGTTTGAAGCGATTCCGAAGTTCGAAGAAGAGCTGAAGAAAGTTCTGTAACTTTTTGAACTCTTTAACAAAAAAGGCACCTTAGGGTGCCTTTTTTGTTTTTGAGACAATGCGGTTTCCGCGTCAGCCAGCAGCCGCCCGGTTCGCGACTGGCGTTTTGCCAGGGCAGATACCTCAGGGAAAGTTGGACTGGACGCTAAACCTGTTAACATCGGTGTAGACGTTAATAAGACCCCGTTAACCCCGGAAACACAACAAGGATTGGACCATGGTCTGGCTGAAGGCGTTTATCGCAGGATTGCTGGCAACGTTAATCTTTCATCAGGGACTGTTTGCTGTCTTCTATCTGCTAGGTGCAGTCCCGGTCGCACCTTACAATCTCACCCCGGTACCGCCTGTTGGCGTTCCCTCGGTGCTGTCTCTGGCCTTCTTTGGTGGTTTGTGGGGCATTGCCTTGTGGGCCATTGCCGGCCGCCTGGCAGGCGCAGGGTTCTGGCTGGTTCATATCGCGCTCGGGGCAATTGCGCCCACTGCCGTTGCCATGCTGGTGGTATTCCCGATGAAAGATCTGGCGGTGTCCGCGCAGACCTGGATCGGCGGGCTGATACTGAATGGTTTCTGGGGGCTGGGAGTGGCCGTGTTTATGGTGCTTATGAGCGCGAAAGTTAAGCGCTGACCCTGATTACAAGCCAATACATTTTTATACTTTCGAACTAAGGATGAACAATGACCAATTCGAAACAGGCAGATTTTGATCTGGTGGTCTTCGGTGCCACCAGCTTTGTCGGTGAGATTCTCACCCGGTATCTCGCGGAACATTACGGCGCCGGGGGCGACGTCAAATGGGCGATTGCGGGCCGGTCCGAAGGCAAGCTCAAAGCCCTGAAAGACGGTTTAGGCGCTTCTGCTGCAAAGCTGCCGATTATTCTGGCTGACGCGGCCGATGACGATGCCCTGGCCGCCATGTGCCGGCAAACCCGTGTGGTGATATCGACCGTTGGTCCTTATGCGTTGTTCGGTGAGCCTCTGGTCAAAGCCTGCGTCGCCACGGGCACGGATTACTGCGATCTGGCCGGTGAGGTGCAGTGGATTCGCCGGATGGTCGAGCGCTATGAAGAACAGGCCAAACAGACCGGAGCGCGTATCGTCCATTGTTGCGGGTTTGATTCGATCCCTTCAGACATGGGCGTCTGGTTTCTGCAGCAGCAGGCTGAGGAACTATTTGGTCAGCCTTGCCAGGATGTACGTATGCGGGTGAAGGTCGCCAAGGGCGGTTTGTCCGGCGGTACCGTGGCTTCCATGATCAACGTCGCCAAAGAAGCCGGCGCGGATCCCAAACTGCGCAAGGAGTTGGCCAACCCGTTTTCGATCTGCCCCGAAGGCCATCGTTCAAAAGCGCGCCAGCCGAACCTGAAAACCGCCGAATACGATAAAGATTTCGGCGTCTGGCTGGCGCCGTTTGTCATGGGCGCGATCAACACGCGGGTAGTACATCGCTCCAACGCCATGCAAAACGCACGGTATGGCATGGAGTTCACCTACGATGAAGCCATGATGACCGGCAAAGGACCCAAAGGGCGCCTGACCGCTTACGGCATTACAGCGGCGCTCGGCGCTTTCTTGACTGCATCGGCGATCAAGCCTTCCCGTTGGGTGGTCGAAAAACTGGTGCCCAAGCCCGGCGAAGGTCCCAGCCCGGAAGACCAGGAAAACGGCTTCTATGATTTGCGCTTTATCGGTCGCACCCAGGATGGCAAAACCATCATCACCAAGGTCACCGGTGACCGTGATCCCGGCTATGGTTCGACTGCCAAGATGCTTGGTGAGGCGGGGCTGTGCCTGGCGTTTGATACCGATGAAACCACCAAAGGTGGTTTCTGGACGCCGGCCTCGGCGCTGGATGGCAAACTGCTGGATCGCCTGACCAGCAAAGCGGGCCTGACCTTCGAGGTACTTGAAACCCGCTGAGCGTCAGTTCAGGTGCAAGGTGTGACCGGAACGCAGCAGGGCTTCCGGTCCATGCCCCAGGCTAATCACCGCACGCCCCTCCAGCCACTGGTTGATCCGGGGCGACAGGCGTTCCCGGGTTTCAGCATCGACACCGGTAAACGGTTCATCCAGAATCACCAGCGCTGCCGGATTCAGCAACACTCGCGCCAGCACCAGCCGGCGGGCTTCGCCCCCGGACAGGCGATTGCCCGCGCTGCCCAGCCAGGCATTGAGCCCGTCCGGTTCGCGGACAAAACGATCTGCCAGTTCAACCAGCTCCAGAACCCGCCAGACCTCGCCATCCGTGGCAGTGGGATTGCCCAACAGTAAATTTGCTTTAACCGTATCTTCGAATATCACGGTTTTTTGGGTGAGATAGGCGCAGGGCAGCGCTGTGATGGTGCCGGCTCTCGGCGCAATCAAACCGGCAAGGGTGTCTGCCAGAGTGGATTTGCCGGCACCTGATGCGCCCACTATACCCAGCCGCTCGCCTTGAGCAATGATCAGGGTAAAGTGGCTGAGAACCGGGGCATGGCCTGGGTGACCCACAGACAGGTCACGGGCGACCAGGGCATTGCCTGCCATTAGATGTGGCTCAACAGGCTGCCGGTTGCCCTGTGCCGGGCTTGGGGCAACCTCTTCATTCAAACGTCTGGCGGCGGATAGGGTCGCACCCAGTTTGGCAAAGGCGTCTGGCAGCGTGGCATAGACTTCGATCAGGCCCAATAAGGCAATGGGCAGCAGGACCAGCACCGGGCCACTCAATTGTCCTTGTTGAAACAGCGCTGCGCCTGACCAAAGCGTGAGTACAACCGTCAGGTTGACCAAAAAATGCGATACCGCCTGATGCCAACCGGCCTGGCTGTCGACCCGCGCCTGAATGCGCGACACAGACCGGGCCTGGCGCATCAGCCGGCCGGCGTGTTTGCCGGTACGGCCGGCCGCCGTCAGTTCGGCGTAGCCCTCCAGATGTTCAATCACATCGCCTCTGAGCGCCTCCTGCTGGTCACTCAGTTGGCCAGACAAGCCCTGGGTGTGAGCAAACACACGGCGGCTCGCGACATAGATTGCCAACGTCAGCACCGCCAAAATCAATACGGCCAGAGTGCCGGTAAAGAATAGCCAGGCAGCCACCACCAGGATCAGGCTCACCACAGCCGCCAGCACAGTCGGGGCAATCACCCGGAGGTACAGCGTATCCAGGGCATCCACATCGGCGGTAAGCCGGGACAACCACTGAGCGCCGCTTTTCTCGCCGCGGTCGCGCTGACTGGCGGTCGCCATCCGGTTAAACAGCGCGACCCGGATATCGGTAAGCAACTGTAACACCGTATTGTGGTTATATAACCGTTCCAGATACCGGGACACGGTACGGGAAACCGCAAAAAAGCGAATTCCGCCGCCCGGCACATAGAGGTTGATGTAGGCTTGAGTGCCGGCCGCCAGCAGCAAACCAACCAGTGCCGTTTCGGTGAGAAACCAGCCAGACAGGGCCAGCAGGCTGATACCCGACAGCAGTGTTGCCAGCAACAGCAGGGCACCGGTGATCAACCGGCCGCGTCGATGAAAAATCAGCGTTAACCACGGGCGCAGCTCATGCATTCCGGACCTCCCCGTCGTTGACGATCAATATCCGGTCGGCAAGGGCCAGCAACGCATGATGATGAGTTGAGAAAATCAGGGTTTTGCCGGATTCCGCCAACTTGTGTAACGCTTTCAGAACCAGAATTTCGCTGGTGGCGTCAAGCCCGGCGGTGGGTTCATCAAGCAGGATCAGATCATAGTCCGCGAGAAAAATCCGGGCCAGGCTCAACCGGCGGGCCTGACCGCCGGACAAGCCCTGGCCATCCTCGCCAATCTGGCTGTGAATACCCTGGGCCCGGCTTTCCAGCACACTGCCGAGGCCTACCTGTCGCAAAGCCGATTCAATGGCAATGTCCGAAGCGTCGGGGCAGGTCAGGCGCAGGTTGTCGGCCCAGGAGCCCTGAATCCAGAAGCCTCGCTGGCCCAACCAACCGAAGGGCTCGCTGCCGGGAGCGCTACCAAACACCCTCACAGTCCCTTGGTCCGGCTGTATGAACCCCGCCAGAAGGTGCAGCAGCGACGACTTGCCGCCACCAGAACGGCCGGTCAGCGCCACCGACTGACCGCGCTGGACCGACAGGTTCAGATCAGACAATACCGGTTCGCCACCCGGGTAACTCAAGGTGATGCCCTTCAGAGCGACGGTGTCATCGGTTAGTGTTGCTGAGGGGTGTGCGGCTTCTGCCTGGCCGGCCACCGGTTGATTGAGCCGGGCAAGAATCTCCGACCCCGCACCCAGGGCCGCCGCCCGGTCATGATAATGTTGCGACAAGATGCGTAAGGGCTGAAAGAACTCGGGTGCCAACAGCAGAATCAGCAACCCGGAAAACAGGGTAAGGTCGGCACTGGGCCCGTAGGTGATGTACCCCAACAGACCAAAGCCGATGTAAATGGCGATCACGGCAATCGCCACCGAGGCAAAGAACTCGAGCACCGCCGAGGATAGAAACGCCACTTTCAGCGTTTTCAGGGTGATCCGTCGATACTGGTCGGAGCGCTGATGCAGGGTGTCGCTGGCGCTGCGGGTTTGCCCGAACAGTTGCAGCGTGGTCAGCCCGCGGACCTTGTCCAGAAACTGGCCAGATAGCCGACTGATAGTCTCGAAATGCTGCTGGTTGACTTTTTCCGCGCCCATACCCACCAACGCCATAAACAGGGGAATCAACGGGGCGGACAACAACAGAAAGATCCCGGCCAGCCAATCAAGCCAGAACACCAGAATCAGAATCGCAAGGGGGATGATTAGCGCCAGGGACATCTGCGGCATAAAGCGGGCGAAGTAGCCATGCAAGGCTTCGACATGATCCAGCCATTCGCGGGCCAAGGTGCCCGCAGAATCGTCTGCAAGTGCCACCGGACCAGAATCCCGCCAGTGACTGTGCAGCTGGCGCCGGGCATCCCGGCGCACCTGTTCACTGCACCTTGCCGCAGAGTGCGACTGCAAACCCTGGCCCACAGCCCGCAGCAGAAGTACCCCGATCAGCGCGGCAAACCCGGCGGTCAGCTCGGCCGCCGGCTGGCCGGCAATCACGATCTGATGCACCAGCCAGGCCAGCAGCACCATCTGGACAATGGTTGCCAGCCCGGCCAATGCGCCCGCCAACACCGTTATCCGAATCCAGCGCTGGCTGTTCCGGGCCAGCCCGGAAAGCCACTGGCGGATGTCGGCCTGGGTGGGTTCAGGCACTCAGTGATACCCCTCGCCAGCGCGCACCTTGCCCCGGAACACCCAGTAGGTCCAGGCGGTGTACGCCAGTACAATCGGGATGACAAAGAGCAGGCCAATCAGCAGGAACAGCTGCGACTCATAGGCTGAGGACGCATCCCACAGAGTGTAATTGGGTGGCACAACATAGGGCCAACGGCTGACGATCAGGCCCAGGTAGGTGGTGACGAACAGGCCCATGGTCGCGACGAAGGGCATGCCCTCAAAGCGGTGTCGGACAGAGCGCCAGATCTGGAAGGCGCACAGTAACGTCAGCGCGGGTAGAATCCAGATCACGGTCAGATTCGAGAACCAGCGCTCGCGAACCATGTCGTCAACGAACGGCGTCCACACACTGATGATGCCAAAGATCACCAGCACGGCCGCAAGTAACGGTGTGGTTATCCGGTACGCCCAGTCTTGCAACCGACCTTCGGTTTTCATGATCAGCCAGGTAGAGCCGAGCAGGGCGTAGCCGGCCAACAAGCCGAGGCCGGTGAGCACGGTGAACGGCGTCAGCCAGTCCAGCGCGTCACCGACGTAGACGCCGTTCGCGGTTTCGAAGCCCTGGATATAGGCGCCAACCACCGCGCCCTGAGCGAAAGCGGCAACGGTGGAGCCGCCCGCAAACGACCAGTTCCACAGGTAACGGGACGAACGGGCCTTGAACCGGAACTCAAAGGCCACGCCCCGGAAGATCAGACCGGCCAACAACAGAAACACACCGAGGTACAACGCCGGCAGAATAATGGAATAGACCAGGGGGAAGGCCGCCAACAGCCCGGCGCCACCCAGCACCAGCCAGGTTTCATTGCCATCCCATACCGGTGCCACAGAATTCATCATGGTGTCCCGATCCTGCTCAGACGGCGCAAACGGGAACAGAATCCCGACGCCCAGATCAAAGCCATCCATCAGTACATACATGATGACGCCGAAGCCGATAATGAACGCCCAGATGAGGGCCAGATCAAACAGTTCCATAGTCAGTGACCTCCCTGATTGACCGGTTTCGCGTGGTGAACAGAACCCTTGCCAGCTTCAATCTCGAACGGCACATGGGCCGCTGACAAGGGCCTGGCCGGCCGATCGAACTCATGTTCCTGGTCTTCTTCGTTGTCTTCCAGGCCCACGTAAAGAACTCGCAGCAGATAGTAGACGCCGGCAGAGAACACCAAAGTGTACACCACGATATAGCCGATTAACGTGAACAAAGCCATGGCCCCGGTCAGCGACGGCGTCACTGACTCTGCGTGAGTCATCATGCCGTAGACCAGGCGAGGGGACGACCATGGTCATCTCGCTGCCGCTGACCCTCTCCATCCTGGATGGCCAGCTCTTCCGGGTGGGGGACCAGACCTACATCGTGCCGCTGGTCTCGGTCATCGAGT
>JAWOAO010000356.1:0-3448 GCA_046498485.1 Marinobacter sp.
CTGGCGATGATTCGGCGCGCCTTTAGTAACTTTCGATTACCAAGGTACGGATAAAAATTAGAATGTTCATACTAAAACCCTGTTGCGAGTTTTACGGATAGTTCGCTTGAGGGTAAGAAAGGGTTACCAGCGAAAAATAACCCAGCTGGGAACCAACAAATCGGATTCGGAATCCTGAATCCAGCCGCCGCCGGAAGGCACCAGGTAGTATTCCGGACCCACTTCCGGTACTACCTTGATTTCCATCAGCTGGCCGTTGACCCGGTATTCATAGAACACCTCGTTTTCACCCGGCCGTATGACGATTTCCGGACCGCCTGCCGGTGGCTGGTAATCCGAGATAACGATGGGCTCCTGAGGTGTCACCACTGGAGTGGTATCCAGCGGCCCCTCTTGCTGAGCCATTACGGGCGCTGACACAAGCCCGGCCAACAGGGCAGAACAGGCGATTCGTTTCATTTTCGTGATACCCTTTGATGCATCTTTCTGGCTACAGAATTACTCACTTGTTAAAGAGTTGCACAAGCCAACCCACGCTTCAATCAGATTCCGGACCTGTTTTGACATGACTGAGAAAAAGACTCCACCCGTGGTTCTGGTAGACGGATCGTCCTACCTGTTTCGTGCCTATCATGCGTTACCACCGCTGACCACCAGCAAGAATCACCCTACCGGCGCAATCAAGGGCGTGGTCAGTATGCTGCGCCGGCTGGAACAGGATTTCCCCGGTTCCAAAGTGGTGGTGGTGTTTGACGCCAAGGGCAAAACCTTTCGCCATGACCTGTATGAAGCCTACAAGGCCAATCGGCCGCCCATGCCGGAAGATCTCGCCATACAGATTGAACCGATTCACCAGATTGTCCGGGCCATGGGCCTGCCGCTGTTAATTGTACCGGGGGTGGAAGCCGACGACGTGATTGGCACCCTGGCCTACGAAGCCACCAGCAAGGGCATCGATGTGGTGGTGTCGACCGGCGATAAGGACATGGCCCAGCTGGTCAGTGACCACGTCACCCTGATCAACACCATGACGGAAACCGCCATGGACCGGGACGGGGTAATCGAGAAATTCGGCGTAACGCCGGAGCAGATCATCGACTACCTGGCCCTGGTGGGCGACAAGGTAGACAACATCCCGGGGGTGAACAAATGCGGCCCGAAAACCGCGGTCAAGTGGCTCCAAAGTTATCATGACGTAGACAACCTGATCGAACACGCCAGCGAGATCAAAGGCAAGATCGGCGAGTATCTGCGCGAAGCCACCGACACCCTGCCCCTGAGCCGCGAACTGGCCACCATTCGCCTGGATGTCGAGCTGGCGTTCGGACTGGAAGATCTGCAACACCGGCAGCAGAAAGACGACGCCTTATTGGAGCTGTTCCGGGAATACGAATTTCGCAACTGGATCGCTGAACTTGAAACCAGCAGCGCCAGCGAACAGACCGAGCCCGCCGCTTCTGAGCCTGAACCTCAGCATGCGGTCGAAAAGCGCTACTCGGTGATCACCGATCAGGCCGAATTCGATACCTGGCTGGCCCGACTGACCGCCGCCGATCAGTTTGCCTTCGACACCGAAACCACCAGCCTGCGCTATATGGACGCAGAAGTTGTCGGCGTATCGTTCGCCATCGAGCCGGGCGAAGCCGCGTATGTGCCCCTGGGCCATGACTATATGGGCGCACCGGATCAGCTGGGCCGTGATGACATACTGGCTCAGCTCAAACCGCTGCTGGAAGATCCGAAGCAGAAAAAAATCGGCCAGAACCTGAAATACGACAAGAACGTGCTGGCCAACCACGGCATTCACCTGGAAGGCATTGCCGACGACACCATGGTGGAGTCTTACGTGCTCAACTCCGTTGCCATCCGCCACGACATGGACAGCCTGGCCCGTGAGTATCTGGGCGAGCAGACCATTACCTTTGAGTCCATTGCCGGCAAAGGCGCCAAGCAGCTCACCTTCAATCAGATTGATCTGGAAAGAGCCGGGCCCTATGCCGCAGAAGATGCTGACATCACCCTGCGCCTGCACCACGCCTTGAGCCCGAAGCTGAAAGAAACCGGTCAGCTGGAGTCTGTGTACCGGGACATCGACCTGCCACTGATACCGGTACTGTCCCGCATGGAACAGCGGGGCACGCTGATCAGTGCCAGCACTCTGCGCCAGCACAGTCAGGAACTGGCCGAGCGCATGGCCGAGCTTGAAAAAGAAGCCCATGAGGTGGCCGGCGAAGCCTTCAACCTGGCCTCGCCCAAGCAGCTGCAAACCATCCTGTACGACAAGTTCGGCCTGCGGGTGATCAAGAAAACTCCGAAAGGCGCACCCTCAACGGCAGAGCCCGTGCTGCAGGAACTGGCCCACGAGCACGAACTGCCCCGGCTGATCGTAGAGCACCGCAGCCTGAGTAAACTCAAGTCCACCTATACCGACACTCTGCCGGAACTGATTCACCACCGCACCGGCCGGGTGCACACGTCTTACCATCAGGCGGTGACGGCGACCGGCCGGTTGTCGTCTTCAGAGCCGAACCTGCAGAACATTCCCATCCGCACGCCTGAAGGCCGCCGTATCCGGCAGGCCTTTATTGCCCCGAAAGGCTACAAACTGCTGGCGGCGGATTATTCCCAGATTGAGCTGCGGATTATGGCGCATCTGTCTGGCGACAAAGGCCTGCTGACTGCGTTCGAGCATGGCGAAGATATCCACAAGGCCACCGCCGCCGAGGTTTTCGGCGTCAGCCTGATTGAAGTCACGTCCGATCAGCGTCGCAGCGCCAAGGCCATCAACTTCGGCCTGATCTACGGTATGTCGGCCTTTGGTCTGGCCCGCCAGCTGGATATAAATCGCACGGTCGCCCAGGAGTACATTGACCGTTACTTCGACCGTTACCCGGGCGTACTCAGGTACATGGACAACATCCGTAAGCAGGCGCACGAGGACGGCTATGTGGAAACCCTGTTCGGCCGCCGCCTGTACCTGCCGGAGATCAACGCCCGCAACAAACAGCTGCAGCAAGCCGCCGAGCGCACCGCCATCAACGCGCCCATGCAGGGCACCGCCGCCGACATCATCAAGCGGGCCATGATTGAGGTAGACACCTGGCTGCATCAAGAGCATGCCGACAATGCCGGCATGACCATGCAGGTGCACGACGAACTGATCATCGAAGTTCGGGAAGATGTTGTGGAACAGGTGAAGGAAGGCTTGGTGCAGCGGATGTCGGCAGCGGCCAGCCTGAAGGTGCCCCTGCTGGTGGAAGCCGGCGTGGGCGATAACTGGGATCAGGCACACTGAACCCGTTGCCATAATCTGTCCGGGATAAGCCACCCTCAATGCAGTGACATCGAGGGTGGCTTTTTCCATGAATTCAGTAGCGAGGCGAGATCCGCTGATCAGAAGGCTTTGCTGAACTCGATTGCGGCGCTCCAGGCGCTGAGTTCGTATTCG
>JAWOAO010000422.1:0-4666 GCA_046498485.1 Marinobacter sp.
GCGTGATCCATCTGGGCCGGATTCTGTCGAGCCAGCTCACCCGCATGCGGCGGTATAACGCCAATGTGTTGGGCACCCAAAAACTGCTGGATTTGTCCCAAAAGTACGGGATCCGAAGAATCATAGTCCTGTCCACCTATCATGTTTACGGTGCCGTCGCCTACAACCCCGCGCTGATCGACGAATCGGCCCCGCTTAAAAGCGCCGGCCTGAGCGCCGACCTGGTGGATTCTGTTGAGCTGGAAAACCTTGCCAACATTTATTTGTGGCGTTACCCGGAACTCAACATCACCATCCTGCGGCCCTGCAACATCGTTGGCCCCGGCGTTCGCAACTCCATGAGCTCGCTGCTCGGCAGCGAACGGGCGCCGGTGTTGGCCGGCTTCTCGCCGATGATGCAATTCATCCACATTGATGACATGGCAGACGCCATTGTTCTGGCCTGGCAAAAACCGGTCAAGGGCATATTCAATGTAGCGCCCCAGGACTGGGTGGCCTACCAGCAGGCCCTGAAACTGTGTGGCTGCCAACGCATCCCGTTGCCGTCAATACCGCCGGTGGTGCCGAAAATTATCTCGAAAGTGCTCAACCTGCGCAGCTTCCCGCCCTATTTGCTGAGTTTCTTCAAATACCCGGTGGTCATTGATGGCAGAACCTTTGCGCGGGAATTCGAGTTCACGCCGAAGCGTCCGTTGAAAGACATCTTCAGGTATTACCGGAACAACAAAAACCCGGTGTGATCAGGGATCGGAATTTGCCAGGGCCGATAGACGCAAGCCGTGATGCAGAGCTACCCTGCACGCAATAAGTACAGAATTCAGGTTTAAGGAAGGACCGAATGCTCAGAGACCTCAGCGTGATCAGTCACGGTGCAGCAGCGGCAGTGTTTGCCGTCTTGTCTGTGCTTATCGCTACCCGGTATTTGCGGCGGGATATTGATCGTGCGCTGTTTCTGGCGTCCCTGGTCACCACCCTGTGGGCTGCCACCCTGGTCGCTCAGAGCATCTGGGGACAACCTGGATTCTTTGTCCGTTACCTGCTGGAACTGCTGCGAGACGCCGCCTGGATTGTTCTGCTGTTCGCCATGCTGCGGGACACCTTCCGCCAGAGCAAGCTGACCAACCAACTCAAAAAAATCCTTGGCATCTCCATCTTTGGGCTTTTGATCACGCTGCTGATCCTTGGCAGTCTGGAATTCATCTTTGAACTGACCCTGCTGAACGGCAAAACCAAAGTCATCGGCCAAATCGCCCTGGCACTGCTCGGATTGTCGCTGATCGAGCAGATCTGGCGCAACGCCCCGGGGTTTGGCCGCTCCTCCATGAAGTACCTGTGCATCGGCACCGCCTCCATTTTCCTGTACGACTTTTTCATGTACACAGACGCGCTGCTGTTCGGCCAGGTCGCGGATGCCTTCTGGAACGCCCGGGGTTTTGTCAACGCGGCGTTAATGCCACTGTTTGCCATCAACGTCATCAACACCCGCAAACAACCGGTGGATTTTCAGCTCTCCCGCTCGGCGGTATTTCATGTCGGCACCTTTTTGTTTGCCGGCGCCTACCTGCTGTTCCTGGCCATCGGTGGTTACTACGTTCGGGCCCTGGGCGGGCAATGGGGCGAAGCGCTTCAGGTTCTGTTCACCTCTATCTCCCTGGCGTTTCTGGTCACCCTGCTTCTGTCCAGGCGCATCCGGGCGAAACTGATGGTATTCATCAGCCAGAACTTCTTCGATTATAAATACGATTACCGGGAAGAGTGGCTGAAAATGACCCGGGAACTGGCCGACCTGAGCAACGATCCGCCCCTGCCCGAGCGGGTCGTGCGCATTCTCGCCAGTCTGGTGGAAAGCAACGCCGGCGCAATCTGGCTGCAAGGTGATCAAAAGGATTACCTGCTGAAAGCCAGCGTTAATGTCGCCATACCGAAATACACCGTTATCGATGGCGATTCTGACATCGTACGATTCTTGCAGGAGCGGGAATGGATCATTGATCTGAACGAATACCGCTCAGATCCCATCCGCTACAACTTTCTGGAAATCCCGGACCCAATCACCAGCACGCCGGACGCCTGGCTGATCATTCCGCTGTATCTGGGCAACGACCTGTACGGCATTGCCCTCGTTGGTGCGCCCTACGCCCGGGTAGATCTTAATTGGGAAAACTTCGATCTGATCAAAGTAGTGGCGCGGCAAACCTGTAACCTGCTGGCGCAAACCGATGCCCAGAACCGGCTGTCGCGTGCCATGCAATTCGAGGCCGTCAGCAAAGCCTCCGCCTTCATGGTTCACGATTTGAAAACCCTGATCGCACAGCTCTCGCTACTGGTCAAAAATGCCCCCAAACACCGCGGCAACCCGGCGTTTATCGACGACATGATTGCCACCACCGACCACGCGGCTCGTAAAATGGCCAATCTGGTGGACCACATCCGCAAGCCCGCAAGCCCGGCGGAAGAACAGAAAAGCCCGGTCAACCTTACCCGGATTGTCCGTGAACTGATCGAACACCACAGCCACCGCTCTCCGGCCCCGATACTCAAAGGGAATCCCGACGATATTGACGTGTGCGCCGACAAAGAACAGTTACGCAGTGTGTTGGGCCACCTGATTCAGAACGCGCAGGACGCCACCCCGGCCAATGGCGAATTATCCATCAACCTGAAAGTCGCGAAAGGCAACGTGGTCATCTTTATTCAGGACGCCGGCACCGGCATGACCGAAGACTTCATCCGCAGTCAGTTGTTCAAGCCTTTTGAAAGCACCAAAGGGCTGACCGGCATGGGCATAGGCGCTTACCAGGCCAGAGAATACGTTCACGAACTCGGCGGTAGCATTGATGTAACCAGCGAACCAGGCGTGGGCTCCTGCTTTTCAGTAAGGATTCCGATATCCAGGACGGATGCGGACAACCCGATCACCGGCTCATTTGTGCCCATTGACTAAACGTCTCAACCTCAGAAAACCGTCAATTAAACGTCGGTTTCCGCTATTTTTTTGATTCAGCATTGCAAAGTGTCAATCTTCAGTTAAAACTCGTTACTATGGACATGCCGGTTCAGCCAATCCGGTAACCGAAAAACACATCGACCAAAGGACTGATTGTTGTTGTGAAGCAATTACTGATTGTAGAGGATGACCCCGGCCTTCAAAGCCAGATGAGATGGTGCTTTACCGACGCCATCGACGTTACCGTCGCATCCGACCGCGAGTCTGCCCTGACCGCGCTGCGGCGGATGGAACCCCAGGTAGTTACTCTGGACCTGGGGCTACCCCCGGATCCCGGTGGTGCATTGGAGGGTTTTGCCCTGCTGGAAGATATTCTGCGGCTGGCACCCCTCACCAAAGTGATTGTGGTCACTGGCCGGGAAGACAAAGAAAACGCCGTCAAAGCCATTGGCATGGGCGCCTCTGACTTCTATCAGAAACCGCTGGACGCCGACATTCTTACCTTCGTGGTCAACCGCGCTTTCCGCCTGGCCGAACTGGAACTGGAAAACCGGGAACTGGCCAGCCACGGCCATGGCTCCAGCATCAAAGGCATCGTCGCGGCGAGCCCGGAAATGCTCGCCATCTGCCGAACCATAGAAAAAGTCGCGCCCACCGACGTCACCACTCTGATCACCGGCGAAACCGGCACCGGCAAAGAACTGCTCGCCCGCGCGCTGCATGACCTCAGCCACAGAGCTGACAAGCCCTTTGCCGCCATCAACTGTGCCGCCATTCCTGAAAACCTGCTTGAAAGCGAACTGTTCGGTTTTGAGAAAGGCTCCTTCACCGGTGCCACCCAGAGCAAAAAAGGCAAGATCGAAAACGCCAACGGCGGCACCCTGTTCCTGGATGAAATTGGCGACATGCCCATGGCGCTCCAGGCCAAGCTGCTGCGGTTCCTGCAAGAACGAGTGGTC
Organism: Marinobacter sp.; assembly: GCA_046498485.1. GTDB lineage: Bacteria > Pseudomonadota > Gammaproteobacteria > Pseudomonadales > Oleiphilaceae > Marinobacter. The sequence continues at coordinate 3,907 of JAWOAO010000422.1, forward strand.
GACCGGGTGGGCTCGGTGAAACCTGTCCCCGTGGACGTGCGTGTGGTGTGTGCCACCCACCGTGACGTCCAGGAGCTCATCAGCCAAGGCACCTTTCGCGAAGACCTTTACTACCGCATCAGTGAAATAACCCTGGATGTGCCAGCCTTGCGGGACCGGGAGGGAGACGCCCTGGTGATCGCGCAATCGTTGCTGCAATCTCTCGGCAAACAGATGGACCGCCCCAATCTCGCCTTTACCGAAGATGCCATCAAGGCCATCAAGAGCCACCCGTGGCCAGGCAACGTTCGGGAAATGATCAACAAGGTGAAGCGCGCCACCATCATGGCAGATGGCAAGCGCGTCACCGCTGCAGACCTGGAGCTTAACTGTGACAAGGACGGCCCCGAGAGCCAGCTGAATCTGCGGCAGGTTCGTGAAAACGCCGAGCGGACGGTCATTTTACAGGCGCTTCAGTCCTGCAGTTTCAACATGGCACAGGCCTCACGACTGCTGGGCATAACCCGACCAACGCTTTACAACCTGACCGACAAATACCGGATAGAAACATCGGCTGAATCGCCAAGTGCCTGAGTAGTTGGCAGGGAATCCATAACAATACCCAAAAAGGAAAGGAACAGGGCCATGAAACCAATTTTAGTAGTACGTGCCACCCTCCTCTCAGTTGCCATTTCACTTACCCTCACCGCCTGCAACGGCGGCAACAACAACGAAATGAGCCAGGAAGAAATTCGTTATATCAGCCACCTGGACCAGACGC
>JAWOAO010000428.1:0-6416 GCA_046498485.1 Marinobacter sp.
CTTATAATGCGCGCATCTTATGACAATCGTTTGACCGCCGCAAAAACTTTCACAGGGAGAATTGATTGAGAGCAAAAATCAGTATGACTGTTGCTCTCGTGACTGGCAGGCCGCGTGATTACTTCAGGGCTTCCAGTTTGTCGATGTACTTCTGCATGGCTTCCTCGGAAGAAGTGCCCTTTACCTTTTCCCAGGCGTCGTACTTGGCACGGCCAACGAAATCCATCATGCCCGGGCGCTTGCCGCTGACATCACCCTCTGTGGCCTGCTTGTAGAGTGCATAGAACTCGAGCTTAAGTTCGTTGGACGGCTTGAAGTCGCCCTCGGCGTTCTGGATGTAGTTTACGGCTTCGTCGAAACGGGTTTTCAGGTCACTCATGTGGGGTTCCTTTCTGCTGGTGTTGAATTCCGTTACTTACGGTTGCGAGAAGTATATCCAGAGCTGATGGTGACGTCATTGGCTGATCATTCCAATTGGTTCCGCATTATCGTCACTGGCGCTTTTGTAGGGTCAAAACATCGAAGATTTGGCAATTCTTTGCCCCGCGCCGGATTTTGCCGGAAGCTGGCCAGTTTTTGCTTGAGTACCCGATTTATCCTGTGTAAAGTTTTGTCCGTAGCGTGCCAGGGAGGTGCGCACAATGGACTGTACTACAGCAACTGAGTTTGCATATGGACAACAGGGAGCAAGCGCATGTCTTCAAAAGACGGTTCCGTAGCGCCTAAAGAGCGCATCAATATCAAGTATGTCCCCGCCACCGGTGATCAGCAGGCTGAAACAGAACTGCCGCTGAAAATGTTTGTCGTTGGTGACTTCAAGGGGCAAGCCGAAGAAACTCCGATCGAAGACCGTAAAGCCATTTCCGTCGACAGGAACAACTTCCGTTCTGTGATTTCGGAAGCCGGCCTCACCCTTTCTACCACGGTCACCAACAAACTGGGCGAAGAAGCCGACGAACTGCCGGTCAACCTCGAATTCCAGACCCTCGACGACTTTTCCCCGGACAGTATCTCCCGCCAGGTACCGGAGCTGAAAAAGCTGATTGAGCTTCGCGAAGCACTGGTTGCCCTCAAGGGTCCGCTGGGTAACGTGCCATCGTTCCGTTCCAAGCTGCAGGAACTGCTGGACAACGAGCAAGCCCGGGACAAACTCCTCCAGGAGCTCGACCTGGCCACGGATGAAAGCGGCGAATAATCCGGGCTTTTGATTCGAATTCTGTCATTTGCTGGCAGGTTTCACTTTTCTATTAAAACGTACTGAAGGGATGTGGTATGTCTGATACTGCTGAGCGGCAATCTGCTGCCTCCGAATCCGTTGTGGATGATCGTCAATCCGGAGCTGAGGGCTCTCTGCTGGACCAGGTAATGGCCAACAGTCGCATGGCGCCCGCCGACGAAGGCTACGATGTGGCGCGCCGCGGCGTGGCGACGTTTATTTCCAACCTGCTGAAAAGCGACGAGAAAGGCCAGCCGGTCAACAAGGCTCTGGTGGACCAGATGGTGGTCGAGCTGGACCGCAAAATCAGCGCCCAGATGGATGAAATCCTGCACGCACCGAAGCTGCAGGAACTGGAATCCTCCTGGCGCGGCCTGAAACTGATGGTTGATCGCACCGATTTCCGCGAGAACATCAAGGTGGACATTCTTCACGCCACCAAGACCGAGCTTCTGGAAGACTTCGAGTTTGCGCCCGACCTGACCCAGACCGGTTTCTACAAGCACATCTACTCCACCGAATACGGCCAGTTTGGCGGCGAGCCGGTGGGTGCCGTGGTTGGCAACTACGCGTTTACGCCATCCACTCCGGACATGAAGCTGCTGCAGTACGTGTCTTCCGTGGGAGCCATGGCCCACGCACCGTTCCTGTCCTCTGTCGCGCCGTCTTTCTTCGGTGTCGACAGCTATCAGGAGCTGCCGGCCATTAAGGAGCTGAAGGCTGTTTTTGAAGGCCCGAAGTACACCAAGTGGCGCTCCCTGCGTGAATCGGAAGACGCCCGCTACCTGGGCCTGACATCACCACGCTTCCTGCTGCGGGTGCCTTATGACCCCACCGAAAACCCGGTGCGCAGCTTCAACTACAAGGAAGACGTGTCCGGCGAGCACGAGCATTACCTGTGGGGCAACACCGCCTACCTGCTGGCCACGCGCCTGACAGAAAGCTTCGCCAAGTACCGCTGGTGCCCGAACATCATCGGCCCGCAAAGCGGTGGCTCGGTAGAAGACCTGCCGGTTCACACCTTCGAATCCTTCGGCCAGCTGGAAGCAAAGATTCCGACCGAGGTGCTGATCACCGACCGTCGCGAATACGAAATGGCCGACGAAGGCTTCATTGCCCTGACCATGCGCAAAGGCAGTGACAACGCCGCCTTCTTCTCTGCCAACTCGGTGCAGAAGCCCAAGCAGTTCCCGAACACCAAGGAAGGCAAGGAAGCGGAAACCAACTACAAGCTGGGTACGCAACTGCCTTACATGATGATCGTGAACCGCCTGGCGCACTACATCAAGGTACTGCAGCGTGAGCAGATTGGTTCCTGGAAAGAACGCCAGGACCTGGAGCGGGAACTGAACACATGGATTCGCCAGTACGTGGCCGACCAGGAAAACCCACCGGCGGACGTCCGCAGCCGTCGCCCCCTGCGTGCCGCCCAGGTCACCGTCTCCGATGTGGAAGGCGATCCGGGCTGGTACCAGGTATCACTGGCGGTTCGTCCGCACTTCAAGTACATGGGTGCGAACTTCGAGCTGTCACTGGTCGGCCGTCTGGACAAGGACTAACCCGTGTTGGGGAACACCGGCGCTGACGGTGTTCAGGCTTCGGGCGGCAGCCTGTTCGAACGTCTGGAGCAGGCTGCCGAACCCGTGGGGCAGTGCATGGGGGAAGAGACCCATGTGGTGGATTCCATCAAGCGCCACCTGGTTCGCCTGCTGAATGCCCATCCGGGCAATAGCGAGAGCGTGCCGGACCTGGGGCTGGTGGATTTCAACGATGCCACTCTTGGTACCCATGACCTGAGCATTCGTATTCGCAGCGCCATACGGCAGTGTATTGAGAAGTTTGAACCCAGGGTGAACCGGGTGGATGTGATGGCAATGCCCCAGGGGCCGGATCCATTGCAGTTGCGGTTCCAGGTGACGGTCTACCTGAAGGTGGGTTCGGAAGACGATAAGACGACCATTGATTTGTTATTGGATGACAAGCGCTATTACAGAGTTGTGTAAATAGCTGGCAGACACGGATGAGAGTGGGGGTGCAGGCAGGCTTTCCAAAAGTGTGCGGAGCCATGGATGGCGGAGCTCAAGCGCCCCATGGATGGGCTTGAGCGTCTTTTGGAAAGCCTGCCTGCACCCCCGCTTGGAGTCAGCGGGGACGGCGATACCTTTTCCTCTGGGAAAAAGAACTCGCTTCGCTCAGACACCTTTTTCCCGGCGGAAAAGGCATCCCCGTCCCCTCGGCCGAACTTTGGTGCAGTAGTTTTATGAAGTTAAACCGATTTTACAGGGATGAATTAAGCTTTTTGCGATTGCAGGGACGGGAATTTGCGGATGCACATCCGCAATTAACTCGCTTCCTGTCAGAACAGAGCACAGATCCAGATGTCGAAAGGCTGCTGGAAGGCTTTGCCTTTTTGACCGGGAAGCTTCGGGAGAAGGTCGAGGACGAGTTTCCGGAGCTGACGCATTCGCTGTTGAACATGCTGTGGCCGAACTATCTGCGGCCGGTGCCCAGTTGCACCATTATGCGGTTTGATCCGCAACTGCATGCCATCAGTGAGCGCCAGCGGGTTGAGCGGCATACCGACATCAAGAGCCGGCCGCTGGGAGACGCCACGCGGCAGACCCAATGCCGGTTCCGGACCTGTCGCGCGGTGGATGTGTTTCCGGTGAGTGTGGCGGATGCCCATGCGGAGCATTCGCGGGAAGTGTCGTCTGTGACAGTGGACCTGGCTTTGCATAGCGACCAGCCGCTGTCGTCCCTGGGGCTGGATAACCTGCGGTTTTACCTGGGTGGCGAGAGCCATGTTTCCGAAACGCTGTACCTGTGGCTGAATCACTACCTGAAGCGCATGGAGTTGGTGGTGGGGGATTTGGTGTTTTCCATTCCGGCCAGCCACCTGAAGCCGGTGGGGTTTACCAGTGATGAAGCCCTGTTGCCGTATCCCAAGAACGCCTACCCGGGCTACCGGATTCTGCAGGAGTACCTGAGTTTTCCCGAAGCGTTTCGATTTGTGGATATTCAGGGCCTGAAAGCGCGGTTGCCGGCGGTGCAGGCGGATGAGGTCAGCCTGCGTTTCCACTTCAGCCGGATTCTGCCGCCGGACGCGAAGATCCGGGCGGAGAACTTTCAGCTTTACTGCACGCCGGCCATCAATCTGTTTAGCCACGAGGCCGATCCGGTGGACCTGAACGGTCGACAGACAGAGTACCGAATTGCGCCGTCCAGCCGCTCGCCGGAACACTACGAAGTGTTCAGCATCGAGCAGGTGGAGGGCTGGCTGGAAGGCCGGTCGGGGCGCGGGGAGCCGCGGTTGTACACCGCATTTGAGAGTTTCCAGCATGAGGTGGAACGGGATCGTGGCCGTACTGCCTTATATTACCGGGTGAAGGCCCGGGAGAGTGTGCGTGGGGATGGGTTTGATCACTACATTTCCTTCGTGCGCGGGGATGAGTCCGAGTGCATGAACCGCCAGGAAGCGGTATCGCTGACGCTGACCTGTACCAACCGGCAGTTACCGCATCAATTGGCCGTAGGTGAAATAAGCATGGCAACGGAGACCACGCCGGCGTTTGCGTCTTTCAGCAATATTACCCGGCCCACCCAAACCCTGCGGCCGACACTGGATGGCAGTCTTTTGTGGACACTGATCTCCAACCTGTCCCTGAACTATCTGTCGCTGCTGGATGTGGACGCCCTGCGAACGGTACTACGGGTCTATGATTTCCGCGCTTTGGTGGATCGCCAGGCGGAGCGGGTGTCCCAGAAGCGTCTGGCCGGCATCCTGGATATTGAAACCACGCCGGTTGACCGGATGGTGCGGGGGCTGCCCGTGAGAGGCATTCGCTCGGTCATGCGGCTGGATCAGCAGTCGTTCGCTTCGGAAGGCGATCTTTATCTGTTCGGCACGGTGCTCAGCCAGTTCTTTGCACTCTACGCCAGTATTAACGCATTTCACCAACTGGAAGTGGTGAATACAGACAACCAGGAACGGTACACATGGATGTTACAGCAAGGGCAGCAGCCTCTGATGTAGCCGAGCTGCAGCCCGTTCTGGGCAATGCACGGCGCTACAGTTTTTTTCAGCTGGTGGATCTGATTCATCGTCACCACGGTGATGACCTGGAGCGGTCCCAGGACGAACAGCCCCAGCGCGAGCGCATTCGCTTCTCGGCATCGGCAGGGCTGGGTTTTCCCGGCAGCGATGTGGTGTCGGCGGCGTCACCGGAGCATGAACATGCGCCCTACCAGCTGGAAGTCAGTTTCCTTGGTTTGCACGGTTCCCAGTCGCCCCTGCCGGGTTACTACCTGGAGGATCTGGCCTGGGAAGCGGGGCAAAACCTGGGCATCCGGCGCCACTTCCTGGATTTCTTCAATCACCGGCTGGTGACCCTGTTTCATCGGGCGTGGCGCAAGTATCGCTATTACGTGCGGTTCCAGCCGGAAGCATCGGACGGCTTCTCCGAGCATATCTTTTCCCTGGTTGGCCTGGGAGACCCGCAGGTCCGGGCAGCCACACCGGTCAACTGGTCCAGGATGCTGGCCTATGCCGGAATGATGGCAGGCCGCAGCCGCTCGCCAGAGGTGGTCAGCGGCATCATCGGCCACTGTTTCGACCTCGACGATGTGGGCATCGAGCAGTGGGTACTGCGACGGGTGGAAATTCCGAAAGACCGGCAGACCCGCCTGGGGCAGACCAATGTCTCCCTGGGTGAGGATACATTGGTAGGCTCCGGCATTCGCGATCGCAGTGGCAAGTTCATTCTGTGCATCCGCAACCTGGATCGCCAGCGGTTCGCGGACTTCCTGCCCAACGGTGAGGACCATGATCGTCTGGTGAAACTGGTGGAATTTGTTACCCGGGAACAGCTCGCTTACGACCTGGAGCTGCAGATGCGCCCCAGGGATGTAAAACCGATGCAAATGGGCGCCGACGTGCGTCTGGGATGGAATTCGTTTGTAACACCGGACAAGGCCAGGAAGCTGCCAGCAGTGCGTTTGCAGATACGCCGCTAGACCCAATGGATTGACTACGCCCTGACTCTTTGGGAATACCGCAATTACGCGCGTGCCGACCTGGCCATTCATCGGTTGCTCACCTCCGACGTTTCGATCCGAGAATTGGGTTGCGAACTCGGTTTTTCCGGAACCACGCAGTTCATTACCACCTTCAAGCGGCTGGTGGGGGTTACCCCGGCGCGGT
>JAWOAO010000429.1:0-5402 GCA_046498485.1 Marinobacter sp.
TCGGGATGGCGGTCGGCCAGCCAGCGCAGGCCGGTTTCGGCGTCGTGGAGGGTGCCTTCTATATCCGGGGCACCGGTGGACTGGCCGTAGCCCCGGTAGTCAATGGTGAAGACGTTGTAGCCCTGTTCGGGTAGCCAGGCGACGTTGAATATATGGGCACTGATGTTCTGGGCGTTACCGTGCAGGTAGTAGATGGTGCCTTTGGCGGGCTCTTCAGTCATCGCTGGTAGCCACCAGCCGTGCAGGGTTTCGCCGTCGGCGGTGTCCAGGTAGATGTCCTGGTAGTCCAGGTTGAGCCGGTCCGGGGTGATGTAGGTGACTTTGTCGGGGTAGAAAAAGACACTGCTGCAGCCGGTCAGCAGCGCCGTTATCGCCATGGCGGCGGCCCGGGTGATGAGCTTAATGGGTGGTTGAATGCTGCGCCGACTCAGAAGTAAGCGTGAATGCCGGCCTGCCATAGGCTTTGGTACCTGTCGAAGTGGTCTTCCCGGGTGAATTCGGCGAACAGGCTGAACTCCCGGCCGATGTGCAGATTGCCTTTCAAATAGAGCTGGTCCTGGCGGTGCTGGTTGCTGATGATCCAGGCTTTGGTTTTGGCGCCGGCCAGCAGGCTGAACCGGTTATTCTGGTGCAGCAGGCCGAGGTCGGCGCCGGGGGCGACATCGTGGCCGCGCCGGATGTCGTCGTCGATTTCCAGGTCGGCGGTGGCGACAGCAAAGGCCTGGGTGTTCTGGCCCAGGCGCCAGCTGCCGCCGGCGCCGCCTTCGAGATAAGGGGTAAATACCCGGTCAGTGCCGGTGTCGGTGCGACGGCCACCAAAACCGACCTGCCAGGACATGGGCGAAAAGAACGGGTTGCGGGGGCTCAGGGAGCGAATCTCCACGCCGATCAGTTGTTCGACCTGAAGTTCGTTGTTGTCGTGGTAGAGCCGCGCATCCAGTCTCAGGAATTGCAGTTGCGCCCCGGTGCGGTAACCTTCCGGTGGGTCGAGCACATCGTGGTAGGCCGGCCGGATGGTCAGCTGAGTGAATTCCTGATGGGCCAGCTGGCCCGAGCCGAGGCTCAGGCGGAAAGTGTCGTGGCCCTGGTCATCCCGTACCTTGGGTTCTGGTACCGGGGCCATGGCGGGTACGTTGTCGATCTGACTGCGGGACAACAGCAACTGATGCGACAGTGGCGCCGCAAAATCCCTTGGCCAGCCTTTGGCTTCGCTCTGGTAGCGCACGTAGTCGTAAGTGGCGTCCAGCACCCAGGCTCTTTCCTGATCAGACAGCTGCTGCATTTCCCGGCCATCCACTGGTACGTAACCATTGGCGATCGCGGCGGCGATGATCTGGTGGTTTCGGGGCAGGGAGTCCAGACTGTGGCTGACGGCGGTGGCGGCAGATGGCCGGTAATGAATGGTTTCTACCAGGTCGGCATCCCGGACCCAGCGCACGGTGTCGGAGGGTATGGCGTGAGTGCTTACCTGGTCGAGCAGATCGGTACCGGGGCGGGCAGCGTCAATCAGTGCCAGCAGGCGGTAGGTACAGTTTTCGTCCAGGAAGTAGTAATCAAAGTTCTTGTCCTGGATTTCCCAGGTGTGGGCCAGCAGGGTGTCTACTTCTTGCTGGGTCAGATTCAGGGTGTATTCCCACAGATCCCGGTGTTCGATGTCGTTGTACAGCCGGATCATTTCGTAATAAGGCCGGATCGAGGTAATACCCGGATAACCACCAAAAATCCCTCGGTAAGCAAACAGCAGTTCGCTGTCGTGCTCGGCGGCATCGGCGGCATAGGATATGGTGTTGGCCAGCAGCAGGTCGGTTTCGTCGTCGTCCTGGGGTGGGTCCAGGCGCAGAAAAGTGTGGCCGAACATGGAAGACGGGCTGTTCAGGTAAGATGCGGCAAACACCAGGGTGACTTTTTCGGTGTTCAGGGTTTCTGCCCATTCCTCGTAGGCCGGGCAGCTGACAGGCTCGTCCGGTAACTTCAGTTGCGCACGCAGCCAGACATCCCTGGCCGGAAAGCGGCAGCGGGCGTGGTCATCGCCTTCGCCGGGCTGTTGTATGGCTTCAAGGGTTGCTTGGAGCTCCGCGCGGGGGGAGGTTTTGCCGTTCTCGCTCAGAAAAAACGCGGCGTCATCCGCCTGACTGGTGTAGCCGGCACCGAAAGTGTCCTCATGGTAGTGGCCCAGGGTGAGCCAGACAGGATGTTGGTGGAGGTTTCCGGATGCGGCGGCGAAGCTTGGCGGTGTGACCAAGGAGCATGCAAGCCAGAATGCGGCCTGTCCAGTGCGCAAAAAGTAGCCCATGGGAGTAGTGTACGTCCGGTCTGGATTGAGGGGTCGAAAGAGCGCCATCCCTGGCGCGTTTGTCGGTTCCGTTTGTTGCCAGCGATCAGGCCGCTACGTACTTGCTTAAGGACTGGTCCTGTTCAAGCAGGGCAACGATTGCGTCAACCGCTTCACCAGAAGTGGTGTCAGAGTTCGGGAAGATGGCTGCGAAGTTGTCTTGCAGTACTTTGCGGAAGGCATCACGGTCTGTTGTGTCTACACCCAGCAGAACCGCCAGGGTGTCCAGGTTTTCGCCAGCGCCGCGAGACATATCACGGGCAACCTTGTCGATGTTGCTCTCCATGTACATCGCCATGGATTGAACGGACTCGTTGGTCTGACAACCGAGAGTACCGGTAGTCATACCCAAGGTCTGGTTACCAAAGGAAGCGTTAGTGGTGGCTGCCAGTACGTGTGGAGCAATACCGGACTGCCCTTTCCAGATCATGGCGCCCACGCCACAGCCAGGTTGTGCGAATGCCATGGAAGAAGCGCCAAGAAGAATTGCACCTGCAATCAGTTTTTTCATTATCCACTCCTTTATGTGGTTTTTTGCTTGCGTCGCAAAACACCTAACATCAGAACGGGCAAACCGTATAGGTGAGAACGGTCCGGGAGGAAAAACCCTGCGTTACAGACCGCTCAATTGAGTATAGACGATATTCCAATAACGCAAGTTGGTCATAACGGGCCGTTTCGGGGTGGTTTTTTAAGGGGTGTTGACCCATCCCCAACGATAAGCCAAGAACGTTGAGGGCAGGCAGGTCAAAACGTCATGTCCACGGATTTTTTGTTGCCGGGCAACCCTCAGCCCCCCAGATACGCCTCTCGCACTTCCGGATTCGCCAGCAGATTCTTGCCGGTGTCATGCAGCCGGATGCGTCCGGTTTCCAGCACATAGCCCCGGTCAGCCAGGTTGAGCGCCTGATGGGCGTTCTGCTCGACGAGAAACACGGTGATGCCTTCTTCCCGCAGATGACCGATGATCTGAAAGATCTGCTGGATGATGATGGGCGCCAGCCCCAGCGACGGCTCGTCCAGAATGATCATTTTGGGTTTGCTCATCAGGGCGCGGCCGATGGCGAGCATTTGCTGCTCGCCGCCAGACATGGTGCCGGCCCGCTGGTGTTCCCGTTCTTGCAGGCGCGGGAACAGCTCGTAGACGTGGTCCAGGCTTTTGCGGATCTCGGCTTTGGTGTTGAAAAAACCGCCCATGTGCAGGTTTTCTTCCACGGTCAGGCCGGAGAACACCCGTCGGCCTTCCGGCACAATGGCAATGCCCGAGCGCATGATGTTGGCGGTGGCGTCGTTGGTGATGTCTTTGCCTGCCAGGATGATGCGCCCGGCGCTGGCCTGGGGGTTGCCGCAAACGGTCATCAGCAGGGTGGTTTTGCCGGCGCCATTGGCACCGATCAGAGACACAATCTCGCCCTTGTTGACCTCAACAGAAACCCCGTGCAACGCCTCGATTTTGCCGTAATGGGTATGAACGTTTTCCAGTACTAGCATGGTGTGTCCTCAGGCCTCGCCCAGATAGGCTTTGATCACGTCGTCGTTCTGGCGGATTTCGCTTGGCGTGCCGCTGGCCAGAGGCCGGCCCTGGTTGATCACGATAATCCGGTCGGAAATATCCATCACCAGGCTCATGTCGTGCTCGATCAGCAACACGGACACGCGGTAATCCTCTTTCAGGCTGACAATCAGCTGGTTGAGTTCTTTGGTTTCGGCCGGGTTCAGGCCTGCGGCCGGCTCGTCCAGCATCAGCAGTTTGGGTTCGGTCACCATGCAGCGGGCAATTTCCAGGCGTCGCTGCTGGCCATAGGCCAGATTGCCGGCATCGCGGTTGGCCAGTTCGAGCAGGCCAACACGCTCCAGCCAGTAGGCGGCCCGGTCCAGGGATTTTTGCTCCCGCTCCCGGTAATTCGGGGTTTTGATCAAGCCGGCTAAAAGATTGGTGTTCAGGTGCCGGTGCTGGGCCACCAGCAGGTTTTCAACCACACTCATCTGGTTGAACAGGCGCACGTGCTGGAAGGTGCGCACCATGCCCAGCCGGGAGATTTTGTAATCCGGTTTGCCCTGAACTTCCTGCCCTTCGAAGACGATTTTGCCCCCGGTCGGTTTGTAAAAGCCGCTCAGGCAGTTGAACACGGTGGTTTTACCGGCACCGTTCGGCCCGATGACGGAAACAATCTCGTGCTCCTGAACATCCAGGCTCACCTGGTCCACTGCCAGCAGGCCGCCGAAGCGCATGGACAGATTCTGAACGTTTAACATGTCTGTCACTCCTGCCTTTTGAGTTCAATGTGAGTCCGGCGCATGGGCATCAGGCCCTGCGGTCGCCAGACCATCATCAGCACCATCGCGGCCCCGAATACCAGCATGCGGTAGTCGGAAAACTCGCGGGCCAGCTCGGGCAGGATGGTAACGGCAATCGCGGCGAGGACAACGCCAAGCTGGGAACCCATGCCGCCCAGCACCACGATGGCCAGAATGATGGCAGACTCAAGGAACACGAAAGACTCAGGGCTGATAAAACCCTGTTTGGAAGCGAACACGGTACCGGCAAAACCGGCAAAAAAGGCGCCGATGGTGAACGCAGACAGTTTAACCGCGGTGCGGCTCAAGCCCAGTGAGCGGGCGGCGATTTCGTCCTCGCGCAGGGCTTCCCAGGCACGCCCGACCGGCATGCGCATCAGGCGACGAATCACCAGGGCGGTAATGACGGCGAGCACCAGGGCGATCAGGTACAGAAAAATCACCTTGTGCTCACCGCTGTAGGCGATGCCGAAGGTGTCGTGGAACGAGGTGTTGCCTTCTTCTTTTACCCTGCGGCCGAATTCCATGCCGAACAGGGTCGGTTCCGGAATGCCGCCGATGCCGTTGGGGCCGCCGGTGAGGGAGGTCCAGTTGTTGAGCAGAATCCGGATAATCTCGCCGAAGCCGAGCGTGACGATGGCCAGATAATCGCCCCGTAAGCGCAGGACCGGGAACCCCAGGACCAGCCCGAACAAGGCTGCGAACAGGGCGCCCAGTGGCAGCGCCATCCAGAACGAAATGCCGATGTACTGGGACAGCAATGCGAAGGTGT
>JAWOAO010000477.1:0-6179 GCA_046498485.1 Marinobacter sp.
AAGATTCTCTCTTGAACGGGTGCATAAAATCCAAATCGACAAGGGCCACAATCGGTTGCTTGTAGAAAAGTATTGACGCCATAGTGCTTATTCATATACATAAATTCGCCCAATGTGATTTTAAATGGCCAGCAGACGAATTCTGGACTATGTCGAGAACCTGAGGTTATGATCTCCCGGTTTACTTCGGGAGGAATCAGAATTTTCACGCCGGGAAGAGTATCGAATAATCCGGAAAAGGCTATCTTACTATGCCCCATTGCGGGAAAACTAACTAACGTTCCCAAGATCCTCTACAAAAAAAGATGAATTCTGAACCTCGGACTCTTTCACGCCCAGCTGCTCACAAACAATCTTCTTAACGCGCTCTTCAACTGTACTCATAATGTCCTCACTTTATTTGTCAACCAAGCAACTCAATCATTGCCAGTTTAGTTTAAACCCTACCCGCAAACAAGCAGGGATTCTGTAAACATGTTGTGCGACAAGGGGTTGCACGACAGCCCGAAAAACAGGCTTAACCCATGTACATGCCGCCATTCACATGAATGGTTTCTCCGGTAACGTAAGCAGCACCATCTGATGTCAGGAAGGCCACCACAGAGGCAACTTCCCCGGGCTCTCCCAAACGACCTGCCGGTATGATTTCCAGCATAGCCTCGCGTTGCTTATCGTCCAGTTTTTTAGTCATATCTGTGTCAATAAATCCCGGCGCCACGCAATTAGCCGTAATGCCACGGTTCGACATTTCTTTCGCCAGGCTTCGGGTGAACCCCTCTACACCGGCTTTCGCTGCGCAGTAGTTACCCTGACCGGCATTGCCCATACCAGCAACGACTGAACTGATATTGATGATTCGGCCCCAGCGAGCCTTGGCCATGCCACGGAGCACGGCCTTACTGGTGCGATAGACACTGGAAAGATTGGTTTCCAGGACGGCCGACCAATCTTCATCTTTAAGACGCATAAGCAGGTTATCACGGGTGATCCCTGCATTATTGACCAGGATCAGGGGCGCACCGGACTGTTCAACAACCTGCTTGAGGCCGGCTTCGATACTATCCGGCTCAGCTACGTTCATCACGATGCCATAACCTCTGTAACCCGCAGCCTGCAAGCTGCTGGTGATAGCCGCAGCACCTTCGGCACTGGTCGCTGTCCCGACTACCTCAGCACCCTGCTTTGCCAACTCGTGCGCAATGGCCTGACCAATACCCCGGGTAGCGCCGGTAACCAGCGCTACTTTGCCTTCCAAAGACATAACCCACTCCGTTTATTAAGACTGTCCGAATGCCGCCTTGGCGTTAGTCAGAGAATCAGGATCTTCGATACCGTGCACCGGCAGGTTGCGATCGATCCGCTTGATCAATCCGGCCAGCACTTTACCAGCGCCACACTCAACGGCAACGTTAACACCCTCACTGGTCAATGACCGAATTGAATCGGTCCACAGTACCGGAGAGTATAGCTGCTTTAGCAGATTGGCCTTGAGGGTCTCTGCATCTTTGGCCGCCTCGGCATTCACATTCTGCACCACCGGAATGACAGCATCATTAAAGCGAATATCTCCCAGCGCTTCTGCCAACTGTTCCGCAGCTCCCTTCATCAGCGCGCAGTGGGACGGCACACTGACCGGCAGGATCATGGTTTTACGCGCGCCCCTGGCCTTACAGGCCTCAATGGCGCGCTCGACAGCGGCAGTCGACCCGGCAATAACAACCTGACCGGGCGCGTTGAAATTCACTGCCGCGACGACATCACCGTTGGCGGCTTCTTCACAGGCCGCCAGGACATCCGCATCCTCTAACCCCAGAATGGCCGCCATCCGGCCTTCACCGACTGGCACCGCTTCCTGCATCAGTTCACCGCGAAGCTGCACCAGCTTGACGGCCTCGATGAAGTCCAGGCTTTCAGCCGCAACCAATGCACTGTATTCACCAAGACTGTGGCCAGCCATAAAATCAGGCCGGGGGCCACCGACCACACACCATTGCCGCCAAAGAGCAATGCTGGCCGTCAACAACACCGGTTGAGTTACCATGGTCTGGTTCAGTTCTTCAGCGGGGCCGTGCTGGCACAGATGCCAGACGTCATAGCCAAGAACCTTGGACGCCTCATCGAAGGTTTCACTGATCATCGGCCACACCTCGGCCGCGGTCTTGAGCATGCCAACCGATTGAGAGCCTTGTCCTGGGAAAACGAACGCTGATTTCATAGGCGGAATCTTATCGTCATTAAAGGGTTTCTGGAGATTAGCCAATAGTACAATCCAGGCTAATTATCCGCGTTAAAAGCTAAAAATGCGGGCCTACTTTAGTCTCAGCCACCAATAATGCGGGAAGTCAGAGCATCAGGTCGTCGAGGCGCTCATTAATGCGGCTCGGCACTTCCTGCTCGACTTCACGAACTGCCTGGCGGATGGCTGCAAGCATGGCACGCTCGTTGGCATTACCATGGCTTTTAATGACAACACCCTGCAAACCCAGAAGACTGGCGCCATTATGGCGCGACGGATCGATCAACTGCAGTAACCGACTGAGAATCGGGCGCGCCAGCAGGCCGACAAAACGGCCATACCACGAGCGTGTAAAGGCCTGTCCAAGCAGCTCGATCAACAAGCCGGCGACACCTTCTCCGGTTTTAAGGGCTATATTGCCGACAAAACCGTCACACACAACAACATCCGCCACATCGCGGAAAAGGTCGCTGCCCTCGACATAACCTATGTAATTAATGGTGTCACACTGGGCAAGCATATGCGAAGCAAGGCGCACTTGCTCATTACCTTTGATCTCTTCCTCGCCCACGTTGAGCAGAGCCACTCTGGGCTCAGGCTGATGGCAGATGGCAGAGGCCATCAAGGAGCCCATCAAGGCGTACTGGTAAAGATTTTCAGCAGTGGAATCGACGTTGGCGCCAAGGTCAAGAACATGACAACGACCACGGAGCGAGGGAATCAGTTTGGCAATGGCAGGCCGCTCAATGCCCGGGTACATGCGGATAATGGAGCGGCCGAACGCCATCAAGGCGCCGGTGTTGCCAGCACTGACGCAGCCCTGAGCCTCACCGTCACGAACCAGGCCAAGGGCGATAGCCATAGAAGAGTTTCGTTTGTGGCGGAGCGCATGGGAAGGCCGCTCATTCATACGCACCACATCTGCGGCTTCGACAATGCGGATTCTGCAATGACCTTCACGCAACAAGGCCTCGAGCTCGCTCCGGATTCCCACCAGAACGAGACTCAAGGCCTCATTTTCATTCACTGCTTTCAGCGCGGCCTGGACAACCACTTCGGCGCCACGATCACCACTCATGGCGTCGATGGCAACGGTGACCGGTTTACTCACCGCTCGTCCATGCGTCACAGCTTGAAAAGATTCCCGACGATGTTACTCGTCGCGAGCCTCAATAACCTGCTTGCCACGATAGAAACCGTCCGGAGACACGTGGTGACGACGATGCACTTCACCAGTTGTTGTGTCGGTGGACAATGCAGTAGCGGTCAGTGCGTCGTGTGAACGGCGCATGCCACGCTTGGAACGGGTCTTGCGATTCTTCTGTACAGCCATGGTATAAGCTCCTGACCTATTTACGAAAACGTTAGTGCTTGGTCGTCTTGAAACCCGCCAGCACGCTGAACGGATTATCTTCTCTTTTCTTTACTTCGGGCTCGCTGGGAGCTTTTGACGGCTCCAGCGCTTCCAGATCTTCTGTTGCCGGACACTCGTCCCTTTCATGAAGAGGGAACGGTGGCAACACCAGAAGCAGTTCGTCTTCCACCATTGACCACAAGTCCGCTGTGAAATCCTCAAAGAGGAACGGTTCCAGCGTCTTGGGCAACCGTTGAGCCTGCTCATCATTGATGACCAGGCCCAGATCAAAACTGGACGTCAGCGTAACCTGCATAGGGTTCATGCAACGCTGGCACTCCAGAATAACCGGTGCGGACAGCTCTCCCGACACAATCCTTCGGCGCTCACTATCCTGGTAAAAGGAAAGCTTCACGCGGCATTCGCTGCCATCCTGGAAACCCGGCACCGCTTCTCGAAAACGAGCGAGTCCCTCAAGTGGAATTACCCCCTCGAGTGTCGTGTTTTGCTCAGCTAACCGGCTAGGGTCAACGGATTTCGGCAGTTCGGCGTTCGGTGTTTTGTACATAGGCGCGCAATTCTAGGGACGAGACCGGCTGCTGTCAAAGACTTAATCCATTTTCTGGCAGGGCTTCCCGTCTACATAAGGGTATTTTACGATACCGGCTCGCAAACCACACCCACACACACAGTGAAAGACCACCATGACAAATCCCGGCCTGTTACTGGCATCTTCGTCCCCTTACCGCAAAAGCCTGCTGCAAAGGCTCGGAATACCGTTTGACTGCGCCAGCCCGGATATCGACGAAACCCCCAAACCGGGCGAAAGTGCAAAAGCACTCGCCTTGCGACTGGCTGTCACCAAGGCCCGGGCACTGGAACACCTGCACGCCGGTAAAATTATCATCGGCTCTGACCAGGTCGCCGCCCTACCCGACGGCTCATTGCTGAACAAACCGGGCAACCATGAACAGGCCATGCAGCAACTCGACAGAAGCAACGGCCAAAGCGTCGACTTTCTCACCGGACTGGCGGTCCTGGACACCCGCACCAATACCCTGGAGAGCTGCTGCGAAACGTTTACTGCACATTTTCGCAACCTGAGCCAGCAGGAGATCAGCCACTACCTGCACAAGGAGCAACCCTACGACTGTGCAGGCAGCTTTAAAATGGAGGGGCTGGGCATCGCTTTGTTCAGCCGCCTTGAAGGACGAGACCCGAACAGCCTTGTGGGCCTGCCGCTGATCGCGCTCACCGAGATCCTGATCAGGTTCGGCATCAACCCTTTATTGCAACCCTGAACCACCCGCTCAGGGCGGCAACCCAATCAGCGCAACTGCAGCCGGGACTCCAGCAGGCGTGTCGCTACACCATCACCCACGGCAACCCCCAGCTGATCCACCAACTCCCGGAACGATGAGCGACGGCGACTGTAATCCACCAGGTTTTCCTCACCCACCAACTGCCGGGCGACCCAGGATGCGCTGCCAAGACCATCCACCAGGCCCAGCTCGACCGCCTGCTCACCGGTCCAGACCAGACCACTGAACAACCGCTCATCGTCTACCAGCCGATCACCCCGACCTTCTTTTACCGCATCAATGAACTGACGATGGGTGTTTTCCAACACGCTCTGCCAGAAAGCCACATCCTCTTCACGCTCTGGTGAAAACGGGTCCAGAAAGGCCTTGTTTTCGCCCGCCGTATAAAGTCGACGATCCACCCCGACCTTTTCCAGCAGGTCGCTGAAACCGAAGCCACCGGCAACCACACCAATAGAACCAACCAGGCTGGAACGGTTGGCGTAGATTTCATCGGCGGCCGCCGCAATGTAATAGGCGCCGGAGGCCCCGATATCGGAGATCACGGCATACACCTTTTTGTCGGGATACTCCTGGCGCAGGCGCTTGATTTCATCGTAAACGTAACCAGACTGCACCGGACTGCCGCCAGGGCTGTTGATTCTGAGCACTATGGCTTTGGCACGCTCCGCCTCAAATGCCGTCCTGAGCGATCCCACAAGGTTGTCAGCGCTGGCCAACTCGTCAGCGGCAATGGTACCCCTCACTTCAACCAGGGCAGTGTGGGCACCGGCCATCGAGTCGACGCCCTCGCCAAAGGGTGACCAAACAAAAAACAGCAGGGCAAAAAGATAGCCCAAGGTGATAAATTTGAAGAAAATACCCCAGCGCCGGCTACGCCGCTGCTCAACCTGCAATGACATCACCAGCTTTTCGATCAGCCGCCAGTCGCGACCCGACGCTGGCGGCATGGCCGGTTGCCTGCCACCAAACAATCCGCGCTTGCGCGGCGCTTCGCCCTGCTCACGTTCTGCCGGCTTGTCACCCCAATCAGACTCTTTATCCGATTCCCAGTCACTCATTCATTATTCCTTTACAGCGAAAAAAGAAATCAAAGCCCCAGCACGCGCCTGAGCTCCTCAACCGAGCTGACCACCGCATGAGGATCGTATTGCTCCAGCACGTCACGCTTGTGGACACCCCACTCAACACCGATGGCAGGCATACCGATACGGCGTGCCATATCAAGGTCATAACGGGTGTCGCCGATCATCACCGCCTCTTCCGG
>JAWOAO010000004.1:0-6507 GCA_046498485.1 Marinobacter sp.
GTTATCGCTTAAGTTCTGACCGGTTCAAGTGGCCTGTCCCTCAAGCGAGATGCGCATTCTACAGACCTCAGCCGGGGTGTCAACGGCTCGCTTCATCTTTTTCTAAAGATCGTCAACTTGCCGTAACAATCACCTGCTGAGGGGTGTTCAGTTTAGCTCCACTTTGACCAGGCTTGCCACCTCTAATGCACGTTTACGGGCTTCTTCTATGTCACTACCCTTTGCCAGCGCAACACCCATGCGGCGACGGCCTTTCAGTTCAGGTTTACCAAACAGCCGCAGTTGAGTATCCGGCTCGGTCAATGCCCGCTCGAGTCCGGCAAACGAAACGTCGGCGGAATCTCCCTCCGGAAGAATAACGGCCGATGCGGTCGGGCCCTGCTGACGAATGACCGGAATCGGTAACCCGAGAATGGCGCGGGCATGCAAAGCAAACTCGGAAAGATCCTGAGACATCAGGGTAACCAGCCCGGTATCGTGGGGACGCGGCGAAACCTCGGAAAACCACACCGCATCTTCCTTTATAAAGAGCTCTACCCCATATACACCGTAACCACCCAGGTTTTCTACCACAGCTCGAGCAATCCGGGTTGAACGCTCCAAGGCTTGCTCGGACATGGGATGCGGTTGCCAGGATTCGCGGTAGTCTCCGTCTTCCTGGCGGTGGCCGATCGGATCACAGAATGACATTCCATCCCGGTGCTTGACCGTCAGCAAAGTAATTTCATAATCGAAGTCGACAAAACCCTCGACAATAACCCGACCTTTGCCGGCACGACCACCGGTCTGGGCATAGTCCCAGGCCAACTCAATGTCAGCAGGCGTTTTCACCGTACTCTGGCCCTTACCCGACGAACTCATCACGGGCTTAACAACCAAAGGCAAGCCAACCTCTTTAACCGCAGCCAGATATTCTTCACGATTACCCGCAAAGCGATAGGCCGATGTCGGCAAGCCAAGCTCCTCTGCGGCCAACCGGCGAATACCTTCCCGGTTCATGGTCAGGTTGACCGCGCGCGCCGTTGGCACCACGTTATAGCCTTGCTGCTCCAGCCGCACCAACTCACCGGTGGCAATTGCCTCGATCTCCGGAACAATCAGGTGGGGCTTTTCGCTTTCGATAATTCCCCTCAATGCTTCAGCATCGAGCATATCGACCACATAGCTTCTGTGCGCCACCTGCATCGCCGGTGCATTTTCATAACGATCCAGGGCGATCACTTCAACGCCGTAGCGCTGCAACTCGATCACAACTTCTTTACCAAGCTCTCCGGAGCCACATAAGAGCACCCTGGTCGCACCCGGTTTAAGAGGGGTGCCAATCCGCACTGTTTTTTCAGGGCCAGTCATTCAGTCAGTTCTCCCGTATTGATTAAAGAGCGAGCTTTTTTTCCCGCTCGGCCACTTTGAGCAAAACTTCCCGGCGCTCGTCATTGGTCATGGTGGTCCAGCGGAAAATTTCATCACTCGTGCGCTGGCAGCCAATACAGATGTCACTCTCATCCAGCGCACATACGCTAATGCAAGGGGATCGCACCTTATCAACGACTTTCATAATTAAAGATCGACTTTATGAAAGCGTGCCATGTAACGCTCGGCATTCTTGACGTAATGCATAGCGCTGAGTTCGAGCATCTTCTTCTGATCGTCACTCAGTTCACGTCGGACTTTACCGGGCGAGCCGACCACCATGGAACCATCCGGGATTTCCATGCCTTCCGGTATCAGGGTGTTTGCCCCAATCAGGCAATACTTGCCAATTTTGGCCCCATTGAGCACAACGGCATTTATGCCGATCAGCGAGTAATCCCCAACCTGACACCCGTGCAGCATGGCATTATGGCCGACGGTTACCCCACGGCCCAGCGTCAGCGGGATTCCGGGATCGGTGTGCAGTACAGAGCCATCCTGAACATTCGATTCAGGACCAATGGTGATCAGCTCATTATCGCCTCGAATCACCACATTGAACCAGACACTGGACCTTTCCATCAGCTTGACGCTGCCGATTACGGTGGCGTTGTGAGCAACAAACTGACCATCGCCTTCTTTTTCAGGCACACGTTGATCAAGGCTATAAAACATGGATTCCTCCGGTTTGCTTAGCGGGGCGGCTCAAGAATATCGATGTTGGCATCGTACACAGCATTCAGAAAATCGACCAGCACCACCGCAGACAGGCCCCAGATCTGGTATCGATCCCATCGATAACACGGGACATATAAAGTGCTGTTCAGAAAGCTGAGCGTATCCGTACGCTCACGCTTGTCTTCCAGGAAATACGAGATAGGAACACGGAATATGCTTTCGATTTCCGCAGGGTTTGGCGCCAGGGGATGATCGCCCGGCACTACGCCTACGTAGGGAGTAACAAGAATTCTATGCAGCGACATGACCTGGCTCAACGGCGCAATAACCTTGACCTGATCGGGAGGCAGACCGATTTCTTCGTGGGTTTCCCGCAGCGCGGTGGCTGCCAGAGAAGCATCTGTCGGATCACGCTTACCGCCCGGATACGCCACCTGCCCACGATGAGTTTTCAGGTTGGATGAGCGCAGCGTGAAAATCATCTCGGGGTCACGGTGATTGTCCGTAACCGGTACCAGAATACCCGCTTCAGGATAATCCAGCGCCAGCTGCCTTGGTGCATAATTCGACAACCGCTCGGTTAACAGATCTTGCACGGTTTACTCCGGCGACTTCCTGATATTGAGTGAGACACGGGCAGTCCGTATCGTTAAACTGACAACTATCGGACACTGAGTATACGGGGAAAATGATGAAGTATTGCAGCACGTGCGGCGAATTGGTTGAACAGCGCATTCCTCAAGGGGACAACCGACACCGTTACGTATGCGCCAGCTGCGAAACCATACACTATCAGAATCCGCGCATTATTGCTGGCACAGTGCCTGTCTGGGAAGGCAAGATTCTGCTGTGCCGCCGAGCGATAGAACCCCGGTACGGATACTGGACACTGCCGGCGGGATTCATGGAAAACGCTGAAACCACGATCGAAGCTGCTGCCAGAGAAACACGGGAAGAAGCGTTGGCCGAGATTAACATCGAAGGCCTGTATTCTGTGATTGATGTGCCCCACATTAATCAAGTGCACATATTCTACCGGGCCACATTGAAAGACGGCCAGTTCGGCGCGGGTGAGGAATCTCTTGAGTCGAAGCTGTTTACTCCCGAGGAGATTCCCTGGGATGAGATCTCCTTCCCGACGGTGCGAAAAACGCTCGAGCTGTTTCTGGCGGAGATGGACTCAGGCAACTATGGCGTGCATGTCAGCGATATCCGGCACCCTATGGCCAAGAGGGCCTGATCAGAGCTCCTCTAGACGATAGACTTCATAGGCAGGTTCTTCATAGGGATGCGCCTGCTTTAAAGCCTCGACCGCAGACTTGATCACGTCGTCATCACAGACCAGCTCAACCTTGAACTCCCGAACGGTCTCCAGCTCACCCTGCCGGCCCAGAAAAGGATCGCTTCCGGCCAACGGCCGAAACTGCCCCTGCCCTTCAACTTGCCACGCACAATGCTCGTAATCACCAATTTTGCCTGCCCCCACACCAAACAATGCAAGCTTGGTTTGCGCCAGATGACTTTCCGGCACGAAATAACAAAGTTTATACATCACAGCACCTCAGATCGATCAAGTTTCATACACAACAAGGGCTTCTGAACTTACCCACAGAATCTGTGGATAAGTCTGGGGAAAGTTTTTGGGAATCCGCCTCCAAGCCGCACAGTTACTGGCCTTTACTCAAATTGGTGACAAAATCACCCGTTTGTTTTTATTGTTTGAAATCAAATAGTTATAATGCTCGAACAAAAAGTAAACGCATTTCTCGAGGTTTGTTCACAGTTCAACCAACAAAGCCTCAAAAATGTGCATAAAGTTATCGAGTCAAGCCCTTGACTGGCCAATTTCGAGACTATTTCTGAGTTTTTCTGAACAATTTTCAAGCATGGCTGAATTTGATCCGCAACAAAAAAACCGGCCTGAAGATTGCCTTATCCAAAGGCATCCTGCAGACCGGTCGCGACACCACCCGGGATTCGCTGATCAATCAGCCAAGCCAGCACCTGGCGTTTCTGAACATACGCATCCACGGACCATCTTCCTGCCAGCCATCGGGCCGCCACGAATACTGAGCCGCCCTGAAGACACGTTCCGGGTGCGGCATCATGATGGTTACCCGACCGTCCCGGGTGGTTACGCCGGTAATGCCGGATTCCGAACCGTTCGGGTTGTAGGGGTAACGAGTAGTCGCCTGCCCCCGGTTATCCACGTAGCGCATCGCGACCAATTCGTTATCGGTCAGTGCTTGCGCGGAATTACCGGAGGCAAGCTCGATCCGACCCTCACCATGGGCAACCGCGATCGGCATACGGGAGCCCGCCATGCCGTCCAGGAACGCCGAAGGAGACGGCGCCACCTCAACCATCACCAGGCGCGCTTCAAACTGTTCCGACTGGTTACGCACAAAGCGTGGCCAGCCGTCACTGCCGGGAATCAGTTCATGCAGATTGGACAGCATCTGGCAGCCGTTACAGACACCGAGGGCCAAGGTGTCCTGCCGGTTGAAAAAGGCCGCAAATTGATCACGTACCCGACCATTGAACAGGATGGATTTGGCCCAACCTTCACCCGCACCCAATACATCTCCGTAGGAGAATCCGCCACACGCCACCAGGCTCTGGAATTTCTCAAGCGAGAGGCGGCCAGACAGCAGGTCGCTCATGTGAACATCGACGGCTTCAAAGCCGGCACGGTCGAAAGCGGCGGCCATTTCAATCTGACCGTTCACGCCCTGCTCACGAAGCACCGCCACCTTTGGCCGTGCGCCGGTGTTGATGAACGGAGCCGCTACGTTTTCATCAAGATCGAAACTGAGGTCGACACCCAGGCCCGGATCTTCCGCATCCAGCAAGTGATCAAACTCTTCCTGTGCACAGTCGGCGTTATCACGCAGTGACTGTATGCGATAGCTGGTTTCGGCCCACAACCGTTGCAGGTCGGTGCGGGGCTCATCGATCACCGCATCACCG
The DNA here is from genome assembly GCA_046498485.1 of Marinobacter sp. GTDB lineage: Bacteria > Pseudomonadota > Gammaproteobacteria > Pseudomonadales > Oleiphilaceae > Marinobacter. The sequence goes on from JAWOAO010000004.1 coordinate 5,059, forward strand.
GCAAAGGTGAGACGCATGCGGTCGTTGTCGTTCAGTGTGCCGATCACGCTGGTGTGATCGCCGAGCCCGGCGGCAGAAAACTGCTGCAACACAAAGCCGGTATCATCGCGACGCACCTGAATGACCGCGCCCAGTTCTTCGTTGAACAACTCCCGGGCAAACTGGGAACTGTCCTCGGCCAGACCGTCCAGCCTGATATCGACACCGGTACGGCCTGCAAAACACATCTCTGCCAGTGTCACGAACAAGCCACCGTCGGAGCGATCGTGATAGGCCAGCAGTTTGTCATCCGAGTTCAGCCCCTGCACCACGGCAAAGAACGCTTTGATATCCTCCGGGTCGTCAAGATCCGGCGCCACCGCACCTACCTGACGATAAACCTGTGCCAGTGCCGAGCCGCCCAGGCGGTTCTGCCCCGCCGCAAGGTCGACCAGAATCAGATCGGTTGCGCCGGCATCTGACCGCAATTGCGGCGTCAACGTGCGCGTGACATCGGTCACCGGTGCAAAGCCACTGACCACCAGAGACAGCGGCGCGGTGACACTCTTCTGCTCACCGTTATCTTCTTCCCAGGTGGTTTTCATGGACATGGAGTCCTTGCCCACCGGAATGGTAATGCCGAGGGCCGGGCACAGCTCCATACCCACCGCCTTGACGGTCTCATACAGATTTTCATCTTCACCCGGATGGCCGGCGGCAGCCATCCAGTTTGCCGATAAGCGAATATCGGACAGCTTGCCAATCGCTGCAGCAGCCAGATTGGTAATAGCCTCACCCACGGCCATGCGGCCGGACGCCGGCGCGTCGATGACCGCAAGCGGCGAGCGCTCACCCATCGCCATCGCTTCACCCGTAATAACGTCAAACGAGGCCGCAGTAACAGCAACGTCGCTGACCGGCACCTGCCATGGACCCACCATCTGGTCCCGGGCAACCAGGCCAGTGATGGTGCGATCGCCAATGGTGATCAGGAAACTCTTGGAAGCCACCGACGGCAAGCGCAGAACGCGACGAACCGCATCGTGAAGGTCAATTTTGGTGGAATCGAAAATGGGTTTGGTAAACGACGAGCGGGTGACGCTGCGGTGCATTCTGGGCGGTTTGCCGAACAGCACTTCCATCGGCAGGTCAACGGGTTTGTCATTGAAGTAGGAATCACCCAGCGCCAGGTGATGCGCTTCCGTCGCCTCGCCGACCACCGCGAAAGGGCAGCGCTCGCGCCGGCAAAGCGCATCAAACAGGTCCAGGTTTTCCGGCGCTACCGCCATGACGTAACGTTCCTGGGATTCGTTACACCAGATTTCCAGGGGCGACATGCCGGGCTCATCACTCGGAATATCACGCAATTCGAATTTGCCGCCACGGCCACCATCTTTGACCAGCTCGGGCATGGCGTTGGACAGGCCGCCGGCGCCGACGTCGTGGATAAAGCAGATCGGGTTGTCGTCA
>JAWOAO010000023.1:0-4021 GCA_046498485.1 Marinobacter sp.
TCATGTTTACGGTCTTGCCAACACCGGCACCACCGAACAGACCAACCTTACCACCCTTGGCGAACGGACAGATCAGGTCGATAACCTTGATACCGGTTTCCAGCAAATCAGCAGACGCGGCTTGATCGGCGTAGCCCGGTGCCTTGCGATGGATAGCCCAGCGCTCTTCTTCACCGATTTCGCCCTGCTCATCGATAGGACGGCCCAGTACATCCATAATGCGGCCCAAAGTCTTGGTGCCCACGGGTACTGAAATTGGCTTGCCGGTGTTTTCAGCTTTCAGGCCACGCTTGAGGCCTTCGGTGCTGCCCATGGCGATGGTACGAACAATGCCGTCACCCAGCTGTTGCTGAACTTCCAGCGTTGTTTCGCCACCTTCAAGCAGCAGTGCGTCATAAATGCCTGGCACGGAGTCACGTGGAAATTCCACGTCGATAACCGCGCCAATGATCTGAACGATGTGTCCGCTACTCATGCTCGGTTCCTCGTTATCTTGATAGTCAATAAATCCAGTAGGTCTGTGAGCGCTATCAAACCGATGACGCGCCGCTCACAATCTCCGAAATCTCTTGTGTGATCGCTGCCTGACGGGCCTTGTTATAGGCCAGCTGGAGCTCATCAATGATGCTGCCAGCGTTATCGGTTGCGCTTTTCATGGCAACCATCCGGGCAGCCTGTTCACAGGCCAGATTCTCTATCACGCCCTGATACACCTGGGATTCGATGTAACGTGGCATCAGCCCGTCAAGAATCGGACGTGAATCCGGCTCATAGAGATAATCCCACTGGTGACCCACATCGTCGTCGTCGCCTTCCGGCAGTGGCAGCAGCTGGAGCGCGGTCGGGCTCTGAGTCATGGTATTCACAAACTCATTGCTCACCAGGTAAAGGCGATCGATCTTGCCTTGCTCATAACTGTCGAGCATCACCTTTACGCTGCCAATCAGCTCACTGGCAGACGGGTTATCACCCAAGTGGGTGACGGCCGCTACCACGTTACCACCGTAACTACGGAAGAATGATGCGCCTTTTTGACCCATGGCGCAGATGTCGGTCTCGACACCCTTTTCTTTCCAGCCACGCATCTCTCGCACAAGCAGCTTGAACACGTTGGCATTCAAGCCACCACACAGACCGCGGTCAGAGGAGACTACAATGTAGCCCACCCGCTTGACCGCACGCTCCTGCATGAACGGATGACGGTAATCTTTATTGGACTTGGCAATGTGTCCGATTGCCTGCAGCATCTTTTCGGCGTAGGGGCGAGTTGCCCGCATACGCTCCTGAGCCTTACGCATTTTGCTCGCCGCCACCATTTCCATGGCGGACGTGATCTTCTGCGTGCTCTTGATGCTTCCGATCTGGTTACGTATTTCTTTTCCGACGGCCATAAGTCACTGCCTTTTCAAGTTAGACACTCAAAGGGACCAGCAGGCCCGCACATCGGCGGGCCCAGTGGATTTACCAGCTCTGAGTGGTCTTGAATTTCTCCAGAGCAGCTTTCAGGCCGGCAGCGATGTCGTCGTTGAACTTGCCGTCAGCACCGATCTCGTCGAGAAGATCTTTCTGCTCGGAACGCATCCAGTCCAGCAGCTGTGCTTCAAACTTGACAACCTGGTTTACATCCACATCGTCCAGGAAGCCTTCGTTTGCTGCGAACAGTACCGAACCCATTTCCGCAACGGTCATCGGGCTGTACTGGTGCTGCTTCATCAGCTCGGTAACGCGCTGACCGTGCTCCAGCTGCTTACGGGTTGCTTCGTCAAGGTCTGAAGCAAACTGGGCAAAAGCTGCCAGTTCCCGGTACTGGGCCAGGGCCAGACGGATGTTACCGCCAAGCTTCTTCATGATCTTGGTCTGGGCTGCACCACCGACCCGCGATACCGAGATACCAGCGTTCATCGCCGGACGGATGCCGGAGTTGAACAGGTTGGTTTCCAGGAAGATCTGACCGTCAGTGATCGAAATCACGTTGGTCGGAACAAACGCGGAAACGTCACCAGCCTGGGTTTCGATGATCGGCAGCGCGGTCAGAGAACCGGTCTTGCCTTTCACTTCGCCGTTGGTCAGCTTTTCAACTTCCTCGGCGTTGATCCGGGACGCACGCTCGAGCAGACGGGAGTGCAGGTAGAAAACGTCACCCGGGTAAGCTTCGCGTCCTGGCGGACGACGCAGCAGCAGGGAGATCTGACGATAAGCAACGGCCTGCTTGGACAGGTCATCGTATACGATCAGGGCGTTTTCGCCGCGGTCACGGAAAAACTCACCCATGGAGGTACCGGAATACGGCGCCAGGAACTGCATGGCAGCGGGGTCTGCCGCGCCAGCAGCAACAATAATGGTGTGAGCCAACGCGTCATGCTCTTCCAGCTTGCGCACTACAGCAGCGATCGACGACTGCTTCTGGCCGATGGCCACGTAGATACACTTGATGCCGGTATTCTTCTGGTTGATGATCGCGTCGATCGCAACCGCAGTCTTACCGATCTGACGGTCACCGATGATCAGCTCACGCTGGCCACGACCGATGGGAACCATGGTATCGATGGCTTTCAGGCCGGTCTGGACCGGCTCATCAACAGACTGGCGAGCGATAACGCCCGGTGCAACCTTCTCGACCGGAGCGGTCAGGGTGTTACCCAGCTCGCCCTTGCCATCGATCGGGTTACCCAGACCGTCTACCACACGACCCAGCAGTTCACGACCTACCGGTACTTCCAGGATACGACCAGTACAACGAACTTTCTGACCTTCGGCCAGTTCGTCGTAGTCGCCCAGAACAACCGCGCCGACAGAATCACGCTCAAGGTTGAGCGCCATGCCGTAGAGGCCGTTGACAAATTCAATCATCTCGCCGTACATGACGTCGGCCAGACCATGGATCAATACGATGCCGTCAGAAACCGACAGGATCGTACCTTCGTTTTTTGCTTCGGAAGAGATGTCGAGTTTCTCGATTCTCTTCTTGATGATGTCACTGATCTCGGATGGATTCAGTTGCTGCATGCCTTTGTCCTCAAACCTTGTGCTGAAATCAGGAGCCCAGAGCCTTGGCCATTCTGGCCAGTTTGCCACGGACTGAAGCGTCGATAACCAGGTCGCCTGTGCGTACTACCACGCCGCCGATCAGAGACTGATCAACCGCGGTTTCAAGCTCAACCTTACGCTCCAGCTTTTCGGACAATGCCTTGATCAGTTTCTGCTGTTCGTCGGCAGACAGCTCAAACGCCGTATTGACCGTCAGTTTGACGGAGCGCTCGAGATCTGCACGATACACGCTGAACAGGTTAGAAACTTCCGGCAGCAAGGCCAGGCGCTTGCTTTCAGCTAGAATCACCAGGAAATTTCTGAGCGCTTCAGGCAGGGGCTCTTCGAAACAATCGGCGAAGAGTTCCGCCTTGCGCTGCTCAGACAGGCCGGGATTGGCCAGGATGTTCGCTACCTCTTGGTCAGCCGCGACCAGACCGGCAAAAGTCAGCGCCTGATCCCATTGATCAATGGCATTCTGTTCTTTTGCGGCGTCGAATACGGCTTTCGCATAGGGTCGGGCTAACGTAGTCAGTTGTGCCATGATGACCCTCTTTTAGAGTTCTGCGGCCAGCTTGTCCAGCATCTCGCTGTGAGCTTTGGCATCTACAGAGGTTTCCAGAATCTTCTCGGCACCGGCGATGGCAAGAACTGCCACTTCTTTGCGCAGTGCGTCGCGAGCCTGAACACGCTCCTGTTGAATTTCGGCCCTGGCCTGCTCAATCAGCTTGTCACCCTCTTTGCGAGCATCGTCTTTTGATGCTTCAACGATCTGGGCGGCACGCTTATTGGCCTGGTCAATCAGGACTGCAGCTTCCTGTTTTGCCTTATGCATTTCTTTCGAGGCTTTTTCCTGCGCAAGTTCCAGATCGAGCGAAGCCCGATCTGCGGCAGAAAGGCCGTCGGCAATTTTCTTCTGGCGCGCTTCCATGGCAGCCGTGATCGGTGGCCACACAAATCTGACGCAGAACCAGACGAAAATAGCGAAGGCAAT
>JAWOAO010000083.1:0-8455 GCA_046498485.1 Marinobacter sp.
CCACGGTCCAGCTCGAGAATCCAGCCGGCGACGTTGTCGAGAAAGTAGCGGTCGTGGGTGATGGCGACCACGGTGCCGTCGTAATCGTGCAGGAAGCGCTCCAGCCAGGCTACGGATTCGGCATCCAGGTGGTTGGTGGGCTCGTCCAGCAGCAGCATGTCGGGGCCAGACAACAACAGACGACACAGGGCGACACGGCGGCGCTCACCACCGGACAGGACGCTGACTTTCTGATCCCACGCCGGCAGGCGCAAGGCGTCGGCCGCCACTTCCATCTTGCGTTCGATGTCGTGGCCGTCGGTGGCCTGCACCACCGCCTCCAGCTCACCCTGCTTTTTGGCGAGGGCGTCGAAGTCGGCATCCGGTTCGGCGTAGGCGGCGTATACCTGATCCAGTTCGGCCAGGGCGTTGTGCACGTGGGAGACCGACTCGTCGACGATTTCCTTGACGGTTTTTTCCTCGTCCAGCTCCGGTTCCTGGGGCAGGTAGCCCACGTTGATGCCGGGTTGCGGCCGGGCTTCGCCGATGTAATCCTGATCTACGCCGGCCATAATACGAAGCAGGGTAGACTTACCTGAGCCGTTCAGGCCCAGCACGCCAATCTTGGCGCCCGGGAAGAAGCTCAGGGAAATGTCTTTCAGGATCTCCCGCTTGGGCGGTACCACCTTGCCTACGCGATTCATGCTGTATACGTACTGGGCCATATTGGCTTAAACCTCTTTTACTGAGTTTTGCCACGGAATCCACGGCAGAACACGGAAAAATGAAAAGAAAAGGAGTCTTTTGCCACGAAATCCACGAAAGAACACGAACAAAGATGACTGATTAAAAAGCCAAAAGACCTTTGTCTTTAATTTCGTGTTCTTTCGTGGATTTCGTGGCCAAAAAATCCGTTAATCTTTTTTCCGTGTTCTTCAGTGGATTCCGTGGCAAAAAAAATCTTTAAGGCAGGCCAGCTGATCGCCTGCCTGAAAAGCGAACTTCGTAAGGTATCTAAACCTCCGAAAGATAGCAATTGAGCGAAATTCCGGATGGCCGCCGTGTCGGTATGTGCGGACGGCATAAAGGATGATTTTTGACCCGCTTTCGCGATAGAATAGCGGCCCAAATTTTCAGGGGTTCCGACCTGCATAAAGACAGGTCGGGCCAGCCATTCAGACAGGGGCAGCACATCCATGTTTAATCGTGATATGAAAATCGCCGGTTTCGATGACGAACTGTGGAGCGCCATGCAGGCGGAAGAAAAACGCCAGGAAGCGCACATCGAATTGATCGCGTCCGAGAACTACACCAGCCCCCGGGTGATGGAAGCCCAGGGCAGTGTGCTGACCAACAAATACGCCGAAGGCTACCCTGGCAAGCGTTACTACGGGGGCTGCGAGTTTGTCGACATTGCCGAGCAGCTGGCCATTGATCGCGCCAAAGAGCTGTTTGGTGCTGCCTATGCCAACGTGCAGCCGCACTCTGGCTCCCAGGCCAACTCCGCCGTGTTCATGGCGCTGCTGAAGCCCGGCGATACTGTGCTGGGTATGAGCCTGGCCCACGGTGGCCACCTCACCCACGGTGCCAGTGTGAACTTCTCCGGCAAAATCTACAGCGCTGTCCAGTATGGCCTGAACCCGGAAACCGGTCTGATCGATTACGATGACATTGAAGCCCTGGCGGTTGAACACAAGCCCAAGATGATCATTGCCGGCTTCTCTGCCTATTCCCAGGAGCTGGATTTCGCGCGCTTCCGTGCCATTGCCGACAAAGTTGGTGCTTACCTGTTTGTCGACATGGCCCACGTGGCGGGTCTGGTGGCTGCGGGCGTGTACCCGGACCCGATTCCCCACGCCCATGTGGTGGCGACCACCACCCACAAGACGCTGCGGGGCCCCCGTGGCGGTCTGATTCTGGCTTGCGATGACCAGGATCTGCACAAGAAACTGAACTCCGCGGTATTCCCCGGTGGTCAGGGCGGCCCGCTGATGCACGTGATTGCCGCCAAGGCCATCTGCTTCAAAGAAGCCATGAGCGATGAATTCAAGGTCTATCAAAAACAGGTGGTGAAGAACGCATCGGTCATGGCTGAGGTGTTCATCGAACGTGGTTTTGACGTGGTCTCCGGTGGCACCAGGAACCATCTGTTCCTGGTCAGCCTGATCAAACAGGACATCACCGGTAAAGCTGCGGATGCCGCGCTGGGCAACGCCCACATTACCGTGAACAAGAACGCGGTTCCTAACGACCCGCGCTCCCCGTTCGTCACTTCGGGCCTGCGTATCGGCACCCCGGCGGTGACCACTCGCGGTTTTGGTGAGACCGAGTGTCGCGATCTGGCCGGCTGGATGTGTGACATTCTGGACAATCTGGAAGACGAAACCGTGATCAGCCGCGTGCGTGAGCAGGTCCAGGCGGTTTGTGACCGCTTCCCGGTTTACGGCTGAGCGGCGCACGACTGAGCTTGCCCGGGCGTTCTGACAAGAGCGCCCGGGCTCTTCCTTTTCGGAGCATCTGAATTATGCATTGTCCTTTCTGTGGTGAAGCCGATACCAAGGTGATTGATTCACGCCTGGTGGCCGAAGGTGACCAGGTTCGTCGCCGCAGGGAATGCTTGTCTTGCCGTGAGCGCTTTACCACCTTCGAGACGGCCGAGCTGGTTATGCCCAGGGTGGTCAAGCAGGACGGTACCCGGCAGCCGTTTGATGAAGAGAAACTGCGGGCCGGCATTATGAAAGCGCTGGAAAAGCGACCCGTGAGCATCGAAAAAATTGATGCGGCGCTCAACCGGATCCGATACCGGCTGCGGGCGACCGGTGAGCGGGAAGTGAAATCGATGCAACTGGGCGAGGAAGTAATGACTGAGCTGCGCCAGTTAGACAAAGTGGCGTATGTGCGCTTTGCCTCCGTTTATCGAAGTTTTCAGGACATCAACGAGTTCAAGGAAGAGATTGAAAAGCTGTCCCAGGGTAATGGCGACGCCGCGGCTGATGTGGCACGCGCTCTGGCCGACACCCAGTCAGATAAAGGCAAGGCATGATTTCAGACCGTGACCGGGCGATGATGGCGCGGGCCTTACAGCTGGCCTGGCGTGGTCGTTACTCCACTCACCCCAACCCTCGTGTCGGCTGTGTGATTGCCAAAGGCAATCGCATCGTGGGCGAGGGTTGGCATGAGCGCGCGGGCGAGGCCCATGCCGAAGTGCGGGCACTAAGTGAGGCGGGCCAGGACGCCCGTGGCGCCACCGCCTACGTCACCCTGGAGCCTTGCAGTCACTACGGCCGCACTCCGCCCTGCGCCAAGGCGCTGATTGATGCCGGCGTGGCTCAGGTTTTTGCCGCCACCAAAGATCCCAATCCGTCGGTGTCGGGCCGGGGCCTGGATATGCTGCGGGACGCCGGCATCAAGGTAACCGAAGGCCTGATGGCGGAAGCAGCCGCTCGCCTGAATCCCGGATTCATGAAGCGCATGAACATCAGCCGGCCCTGGGTACGACTGAAAATGGCGGCCAGTCTGGATGGCCGCACGGCCATGGCCTCTGGTGAAAGCCAGTGGATTACCGGCCCGGAAGCCCGCAGGGATGTGCAACGGTTGCGGGCCATCAGTGATGCTATCCTGACCGGGGTAGGCACAGTGTTGGCGGACGACCCCTCACTGACCGTGCGCCGGGACGAGATGGGCGATATTGGCGAGGCCACCGATCCTTCGCGTCAGCCCTTGCGGGTGATTGCTGATCGGGACGCCCGTACGCCGACCACTGCCCACATTCTTCAGGGTGGCAATGTGCAGGTGTTTTGTGCCAGTTCGACATTGGCGTCGGCGCCGGCACAGGACCTTGCCGCGTTGGGCGTGGGCCTGACCGGTGTGGCCTGGAAAGACAACGGCGTGGATGTCTCCGAATTGCTGGATGCCCTTGGTGAACTGGGCATTAACGAGTTGCTGGTAGAGGCAGGGCCAACCCTGGCAGGAACCTTCATCCGCGAGAACCTGGTGGATGAACTCTGGTTGTATCAGGCTCCCGTATTCCTTGGCAGTAGCGGCCGGCCGACCGCCCATCTGCCGCTTGAAACCATGGCTGATAAAGTGCAATGGAGGGTGCTCGATCGGCGTCAGGTAGGCGAAGATCAGCGTCTGATCCTTGTCCGCCGCTAATCATTCAATTCATCCCCTTGGCCACTGCAAACAATGGCGAGGGTGACAGGACGCAGAACCGTATGGCACTGAACAGCATTAAAGACATGATCGAAGACATTCGTCAGGGCAAAATGGTGATCCTGATGGATGACGAAGACCGCGAGAATGAAGGGGATCTGGTGATGGCGGCCGAGCATTGCACGCCCGAGGCCATCAACTTCATGGCCCGCTTTGGTCGCGGCCTGATCTGCATGCCGATGACCCGGGACCGCTGTGAGCAGCTGGGGCTGCCACTGATGGTCCACCAGAACGCCTCTGGCTTTGGTACCAAGTTCACGCTCTCCATTGAAGCACGTGAAGGCGTCACCACCGGTATTTCGGCGGCCGACCGTGCCCGCACGGTGCAGGCTGCGGTCGCTCGTAACGCCACCGCGGCGGATCTGGTTCAGCCGGGGCACATCTTTCCGCTGATGGCCGATCCCGGTGGCGTGCTGAGCCGGGCCGGCCATACCGAGGCGTCTTGCGATCTGGCGGCCCTTGCCGGCTGTGAGTCTGCCGGTGTGATCTGTGAAGTCATGAACGATGACGGCTCCATGGCCCGCCGTGAGGATCTGGAAAAGTTTGCCGAGGAACACAATCTGAAAATCGGCACCATTGCCGATCTGATTCATTACCGCACGATGAATGAGCGCACCGTCGAGTGTGTGGAACAGCATGAGCTGGACACCGAATACGGCCTGTTCAAGCTGCACACCTACCGGGATAATATCCAGGGCGCCACTCATCTGGCCATGGTGATGGGTGATATCCAGCCAGACCAGCCGGTGTTTGTGCGGGTACACATTACCGATACCCTGCGTGACCTGCTGGGCGCCCGTCGCAAGGATTCGCGCAGCTGGCCCCTGCATCACGCCCTGGAAAAAGTCGCCGCCGAAGGCCGTGGCGTAGTGGTGCTGTTGAACAGTGCCGAAGACAGCTACAACCTGGAAGAACGCATTCAGGAGTTCTATGACCAAGGGCCGAAGTCGGCCGGCATAGGCAGTTCCGGCGTTTACTTTACGGTGGGTACCGGCTCCCAGATCCTGCGTGATCTTGGTGTCGGCAAGATGCGCCTGCTGAGCCCGCCGGTGAAATTCTCCGCCATTTCCGGATTCGCTCTGGAAGTGGTGGAATACGTGCCCTATACCCCCGCATGATAAACCTGGTTGCGGCCCAAGCTGCTGCAGCCCGTGAAGGAGCCCGAGATGGCAGATATCAAAGTAATTGAAGGTGATTTTGCCCAGTGCAGCGGACGCTACGCACTGGTCGTTGGCCGCTTTAACGGCTTTGTGGTGGAAAGCCTGGTTGACGGTGCGGTTGACACCTTGCTTCGCCATGGCATTTCAAAAGATGACATTACCATTGTCCGGGTGCCCGGCGCCTACGAAATGCCGCTGGCGGTAAAGCGTGTTGCCGAAACCACCGAGTACGATGCCATCATCGCCCTGGGTGCGGTTATTCGTGGCGGCACTCCGCATTTTGAATACGTCGCCGGAGAAGCCGCCAGTGGACTGGGTGCAGTGAGCCTGGATTCTGACGTGCCAGTGGCGTTTGGCGTGCTGACGGTGGATTCTATCGAGCAGGCCATCGAGCGCTCCGGCACCAAAGCCGGTAACAAAGGCGCGGAAGCGGCCATCACTGCCCTGGAAATGGTCAGCCTGTTTAAAAAGTTGGGTGAGTAATGAGCGAAGCGGGTGATACCTTCCCCCAGTCGGGAAATACCAGCAAGCCTAAGGCCGGCGATCGTCGCCGGGCCAGAGGGCTTGCTATGCAGGGCCTGTACCAGCGGCACTTCAGCAAGACGCCGATTTCGGACATTGAGGCCGAGTTCATGATCGATAACGACATGAGCAAGATCGACGTGTTGTACTTCCGTGACATTTTGCGTGGCGTTCACCGGGAGCAGGCCGAGCTTGATAAACTGATAGAGCCTTACCTTGACCGACCCCTGAGAGAAGTGGACCCGGTTGAGTTGGCCATCGTGCGGCTGGGTACCTACGAACTCAAGCACCGCGTTGATGTGCCGTACAAGGTCGTGATCAACGAAGGCATCGAAATGGCCAAGCGCTTTGGTGGCACCGAAGGCCACAAATTCGTCAACAGTGTTCTGGACAAGCTCAGCCAACGCTTGCGAATGGCCGAGACGCGTCCGCGCTGATTCATGGGTGAATTCGAGCTGATCCGGCAGTATTTTCAGCCCCTGGCCGCCAGGGTCATGACCGATCAGCTCGTGCTCGGCCCCGGCGATGACTGCGCTATCCAGCGGGTTCCGCCGGGCCGGGATCTGGTGTTCTCAGTGGACACTCTGGTTGAGGGTGTCCACTTTCCCCTGAACTATTCCTCCTGTTACCTTGGCTGGCGTGCGCTGGCGGTGGCTGCCAGTGATCTGGCGGCGATGGGGGCGGAGCCTGCCTGCTTCACTCTGGCGTTGTCCATGCCGACAGCAAACCCGGACTGGTTGGCGGGGTTTGCCGACGGGCTGGCCAGAGCCAGTGAGGCCTTCGGTATGACGCTGGCCGGGGGCGATACCACCCGGGGACCACTGACCATCAGCATCCAGGTGCACGGCACGGTTGATCAAGGCATGGCGATTCGCCGCTCCGGCGCCAGGCCCGGCGATCTGATCTGTGTGTCGGGTCCGCTGGGCGGTGCCGGTGCTGCGTTGGCGTTTCTGCAGGACGTGGCACCCGATCCGGTGCGGCAGGCGGTGTTGGCGCGCTATCATTTCCCGGAGCCGAGGCTGTCGTTAGGGCAACAACTGGTTGGCAAGGCCTCGGCCGCCATCGATATCTCCGATGGTCTGCTGGCTGACCTCCAGCATATTCTGGACGCGTCCGCGGTGGGCGCAGAACTGGATGCCGGCAAGATACCGATGATGCCGGAACTAGAGCAACTGCAGGGCGATCAGGCCCTGGGCCTGGCACTGACCGCAGGCGATGACTACGAGCTGTGCCTTGCCATTGCGCCTGGCGCGCTGGCGGGACTCACGCCTGACGTCCAGGCGGCACTGACCGTGATTGGACGCATTCGGAAGGCGCCAGGCCTGCACCTGGCCGGCGCGGATTTGGCTCAGATGCGCCCCGGATTCGATCATTTTGGGCGGTTGGTTTGACTGGTGACAAGCCGGCACCCGAGCCACAGCGTCAGGGCTCTGTGGCTTGTCATACGCCTGCGGTCAGTGCAGCTGTTGGTCCTCCGGTAACAACTGCACAACGTGCAGGAAACGTTTAAGACCGATTTGGGCACGTTCGCGGGAAGCAAAGGGCCCGCTGTCAAAGCCTTCCCGGGTGGTGAAATACCACTTGCTGCCTACGCAGAAAAACCGGCTGCTGCGAAAGGGCGCCGGGCCGTGTTCTCCGGTCCTGCGATGAGTATCCATGCTAGAGCTCCTGGGCCCGCTTGTTTTTTCTTTTTGGGCGACGCGAAAAGTTTGCCGATCTGATTAAAATTAATCCAATTTCCGCCGAATTCAACATTTTTTAAATTTTTCAGGCATCGCTTGCCCCGGTTGGCCTGGGTGGTCAAAATGCCGGGAGTTGAAAACACTGCCCCGGGCCGCCTTGCCGGCCGTCTCAAGGAAAAGGAGTTAAAATGAACACGTGTCACGTTTCCAGGGTTTTCAAGTTGTTTGCCCTGGTGCTGAGTTTTACGGTGGCTGGGTGCGCGTCATCGCTCACTCGTATTGATACCTGGCAGGGTGATCCGGCGGCGGCTCAGAATCCGGCCGTGCTCAAGGCCCCTGGTGAGGTCAAGATGATCACGGTCAATGGCAAACCCATGACCAATTTCCTGATGGACGATCTGGCTCTGGATTATGGCTTGCTGCCAGGACAGAACGAAGTGGTGTTCACCTACAAAACGATCTGGGCCCGGACAGGGGTGGTTCGTGATGGCGAATCCAAAGTGCACATTGTCGAAAGCGATCGCCAGTGGGTCAGTTTTGACGCCCAGCCGGGAGCGGTTTACCAGTTTCAGTTTGACCGGCCGTCGTCCCGACAGCAGGCCGAGGCCATGATGGACAATTTTTCTGCTGCCATTGTCAGCGCTAGCGGTGAGGTAGCCGGGCGTTCAGAGCTGTGGGATGGCAAGGTTACGGCCGATGCACCACGCACGCCATTGTCCTCGTCGGCTGGCGGTGATGAGGCAGGCGTTGCCGGCACGCCCCTGGAGCGTTTGAAATCGGTGTGGGCTGAAGCCTCGGAAGAAGAAAAACGAACGTTCCTGCGCTGGGCGTTCGAATAACGACGGATTCCGGTCGGGCATGCCCGACCGGCCGCTCAGCGGCGGAACTTTCCGATAC
>JAWOAO010000140.1:0-2787 GCA_046498485.1 Marinobacter sp.
CGGCGCTTTCCAGGTCGGAGTGGGCGGTCATGATGATCACCGGCACATCCGGGTGCTTTTCGACAATCTGGGCCAGCAGGGTAATGCCATCCACGCCAGGCATGCGGATATCGCTGACAATGGCGTCCGGCTGCTCGTGTTCCAGCCGCATCATGATGCTGTCGCCACTGTCGAATACCCGCGGCTGCATACCCGCCTGGTTCAGGGCGCGTTCCAGCACCCAGCGAATGCTTTTGTCATCGTCAATTATCCAGACGTTTGCCGGTTGGGTCATTTGCTGTCCTCCAGAGGCAGGAAGATGATGAAATCGGTTCTTCCTGGCTCGCTCTCACATTCAACCAACCCGCGGTGCTGGCCGATGATGCTTTGGGTAATGGAAAGGCCAAGGCCGGTGCCGGAGGCCCGGCCACTGATCATGGGGTAGAACACGTTGTGCAGCAGATCGGCCGGAATGCCCGGGCCGTTGTCGATAATGTCGACCCGGCACGCCAGCCGGTGGCGGCGGTGGCCAATGGTGAACTGGCGCAGGGCCCGGGTGCGGAAGGTGATGGTGGGCGGCTCACCAGCGCGGTGGCGGCCTTCATGTTCAAAGGCGGCCTCCATGGCGTTGCGGGCGATGTTCAGGAAGGCCTGAATTAACTGTTCCTTGTCGCCTGAAAATTCCGGAATGCTGGGGTCGTAGTCCCGGCGCAGCCGCACCCGGCCTTTGCTTTCTGCTTCTATCAGGGTGCGTACCCGCTCCAGGATCTCGTGAATGTTGGTGCGGGTGATTTTCAGCGCCTTGTTCGGCCCCAGCATGCGGTCGACCAGGCTGCGCAGGCGGTCGGCTTCATCAATGATCACCCGGGTGTATTCGCGCTGATCCTCGGTGGCCAGCTCCCGGTCCAGCAGCTGGGCAGCGCCGCGAATGCCGCCCAACGGGTTCTTGATTTCATGGGCCATGCCGCGCACCAGGCTGCGGGTGGTTTCCTGCTGGGAGATGATGTCTTCTTCCCGGCTGATGCGCATCAACCGGTCCCTGGGCTGGATCTCGATCAACAGTTCGGTGGGGTCCCGGCTGATCGGTGTCACCGAATAGTCTACGGTCAGTCGGGCGCTGCTCAACAGGGCAAATTCCGCCTCGCGCCGGGTGTAAGACTGGCCATTGCTGGCGGCGGCGTAGAGGGTTTTCAGGGCGTCTTCCGAGTCCATCAAGACATCCTTCAGGGGTATGCCCTGGCTGCGGGTCATGCTGACTTCAAACAGGCTCTCGGCCGCCGGGTTCAGGTAATGGATCGTCAGATCCTCCCCCAGCACCAGGATGGCCGTGGTGAGGCTGTCCAGAATGCTTTTGTAACCGCTTTCAAGGCTGGAGGGTTGCAACGACATGCCTGGCTTCCGTTTTGAACTCATGATGGTTACCCCGGTTTTGCAAAAAACGAACCAGTTTTGTCGGTAAATACGAAACGATGACCAAGGTGCGGGCACCGTGCGCCTTGCGGGGCGATCCGGTGCTGTAGGTTGGTGCAGGAGCGGAGTGAAAGGCTACAGGCGGCCGGGGAATTGCCCCTTTGCTGCCCAGAGTATGGCTTTATCGTGGTGCGGACGCACTATAACAGTGCAGAATAGTGGTTAATTAAGGCGCGACGGGCGGTGAATGGTGAAGCTGACCGGCTGGCCGCTCTTTACCTGTATGCCGTCCTGATCGACGATATGCACGCCGGCGTTGTGGCTGCCCCGATCAATGTTGTTGACGGTGATCGAGCCAGACGAGCTCTGGCCCACCGGCTGGCCATCGAGGGTGACTTCGTAGCGGTGGCCCCGGCGCAAGGCCGGCGTGCTGCGCACCTCAAAGGTGACGGTGCCGTTGCCGCTGTAGAAGGCCTGGTCGTTCTCCGGATGCGCCAGCGCAACGCTGTCATACGCCGCGCCTTCGCGTTCAACTTCTTCCAGCAGCCGGTCGGTTTCCATTACCGCTTCAGGCTTGGGCAACGTGATGGTGGTGACCGGTTTGACCCGTATGGTTTCACTGCCTTGCATGGGCTCATCGGAGAAGGTGACGTTGCCCTGGGCATCCACGTGGCGGTACACCTCCGCGTGGGCGGCGGCAGACGCCAGCAGTAACAATCCGGTTGCAACAGTAAACAAAGCTTTCATGGCCATAACCTGCGGTAGTGAGCTGTTCCGATTATCGGCGGCAGGCTGCGGTATTTCAACGGCCAGGGCTGGTCGCTTGGTTACATATCGTTAAGGGCGCGGGGTGATCAGCCGGTTTTGCGAAAGCGCCCACAAAAAAGCGCCCACAAAAAAGCCCCGCACGGGGCGGGGCTTCCAGGCTGCAACGCTACGCACCATATTGGTGCGTTACCTTAGCAGGAGTAGTACAGCTCGAACTCAACCGGGTGAGTGGTCATGTTCAGCCTCTCAACTTCCCCACGCTTCAGGTCGATGTAACCGGCGATCATGTCTTCGGTGAACACGCCGCCACGGGTCAGGAACTCGTGATCAGCTTCCAGGCAGTCCAGAGCTTCCGACAGGGTTTCGGCAACCTTCGGAATGTTCAGGGCTTCTTCTTTCGGCAGGTCGTACAGATCCTTGTCCATGGCATCGCCAGGGTGGATCTTGTTCTGAATGCCGTCCAGGCCGGCCATCATCAGAGACGCGAAGGCCAGGTACGGGTTGGCTGCCGGGTCCGGGAAGCGCACTTCGACGCGACGTGCTTTCGCGCTGTTCACGTAAGGGATACGGATAGAGGCCGAACGGTTACGGGCCGAGTAAGCCAGCATAACCGGTGCTTCGAAGCCTGGC
>JAWOAO010000175.1:0-4897 GCA_046498485.1 Marinobacter sp.
ACCAGGCTTACCCCGATCCCGGCAACTACGATCAGCAGATCGATATCACCCGTCTCGTTAAATTTACGATCCGGTGAAATGGGGATGTTGTTGCTGGCGAAAACCGGTGAGTCGTCCGAACTGAAAAAATGCCACTGGTACAGGTTTCGCTCACTGAGGCGGTTGGCAACACGGAGCGGTTCCAAAGCGGACATAAATGAGAGCATGGAAAACTGGGGAATCAGAAGAAAGCCGATTTTCTGAGTATCGGTGGGCATCATGGGTCGGTACCAACGTCGTTTTTGTTATCTATTTTGACGTTTATTTAAATTATTGTCGATCGGGTTTTACGGATCATGGTTGTGGGCCAAGTCTAAAACTACGCAACTTCGCAGGAACCAAACATGCTTGAACAAAAAATTCAGTTTAAAAGTGACTCGCTGACTCTCGACGGTGCATTTTTCAAAGACGCAGAACGGGATGACCCCCGACTGCCCATCGTGATTGTCTGCTCGGGCTTTACCGGCCAGAAAAATATCCATCCAGAACGTTTTGCCCGCTCGTTAAGTGCGAAAGGCTTTACTGTTTTTGGTTTCGATTATCGCGGCTTTGGCGACTCCGAAGGCGAGCGTGAACATGTTCTGCTGGAAGAGCAGGTTCGTGATATCGCAAATGCGGTTGCTGTGGTTTCTCAACGTGCAAACAGCGAAGGCCGGAAAGTCGTTCTGGCGGGCTGGGGCATGGCTGGCGGTCTGATATTGGACGCCTACCGGATTTGTCAGGATCAGGTTGCAGGCCTGGTGGCAATGAACGGTTTCTTTGATGCCGTGCGCGTACAAAAAGCTCTGCGTGGCGAGCATGGCTGGAAAGCATTCAGAAGTTTCATGACTGAAGAGCGTTCGCGACTGGCACAAGGTGGAGAATCACACGGTATTGACCCGTTCGAAATTTACCCGCTTGACCCGGTAAGTCGCGAATATGTGGAAACCGAACTGGTCAAAGCTCCGGGTTACGGAGTTACTTCCACCTTTGACTTTGCCGATTCTCTGATCAGTTTCTGTCCGGAGTCCCATCTTGATGAACGCTTTTCTGCGGTTCCGTTGCTGATTGCACACGGTGCTGAGAATGACCTGCACCCGGTTACTGAGGCGTACTCTCTTTACGCTCGCTACCCCGGACCGAAAGAGTTGTTCATGCTGGAGGGCGCTGGTCACACTGAGTGGATGCTCGATGAGAATCCAAAGTTCAAAGCGTTTGCGGGAAAGGTTGCTGACTGGATTTCCAGCACATTCTGATCGTTTTGATCGCTCCAATACGACGGCACTGCGCCGTCGTATTTCTGCTTTGGACAATGTCTGATGAATCTTGATATTCCCATTTGTGAGGCCGCTCAGGCCAATGTAACGTCCCCCTCCTTCAAACTTCCTACAGGAAGTTGTGATAGTCACGCCCATGTTTTTGCAGACTCGGAGCGCTATCCTTTCACAGCTAACCGCAGCTACACCCCGCCCCCTGCATCGCTTGAAGCGTATCTGGCTCTGCATCGTGCATTGGGTATTGATCGGGGTGTACTGGTCCAACCCAGCGTTTACGGTACCGATAACCGCGTTCATTGCAGTGCGCTGTCGGTTCTGAGGTCAATGGGTATGAATTATCGCGGAATCTGTGTGGTCGATCCGGACGTATCGGAAAAAGAATTGCAGCGGCTTGACGACGCAGGCTTCACCGGGGTTCGCATGAACCTGCTGTTCAAGGGTGGACTGCAGTGGCGGAGCGTTGGCCAGCTGGCGGAGCGTATTGCCGGCCGGGGTTGGCACCTGCAGTTTCTGATCAATGTGGCAGACTGCGGCGATATCATGAGCCGGATCAAGGCGCTGCCGGTGCCCGTCGTGTTTGACCATATGGGGCATATGCCCACCCGGGAAGGAATAAATCACCCCGGATTTCAGGCACTGCTGGGACTATTGCAGACGGGTACTTCCTGGGTGAAGCTTTCAGGTAGTTACCGGATAACCCGGGAAACTGCTTACCCTTATTCGGATGTCACGCCTTTTGCCCGCGCACTGGTGGCGGCAAACCCTGATCGATGTCTTTGGGGATCAGACTGGCCACATCCTCATTTTTCAGGGCAGATGCCGAATGATGGCGACCTTCTTAATGATCTGGCCAATTGGATTCCGGATCGGGAAATCCGGAAAAAAGTACTGGTGGACAACCCGGCTAACCTGTACCGATTTGGTCCGGTTGCCCAGTCAGCAAGGGCTCAGGGTGACTAGAGATTTTCTCTAGTCATGTCGCTTTAGCAGGCGCCGAATCAGGGCCGTATTGGCGTCTCTTACCGTGGGCATTTCAAACCGGGCCACTTCAATGCTTGCCAGATCAAGCTCCGCATAGATCAGGCATTCTTCATCATTGGCCTGGGCTAAAACGTCGCCCCGAGGGCCAAGGATGCAACTGCCGCCCCAGAAGTACAGATCCTTTTCAAAACCATAACGGTTGGCCATCAATACGGGTGTGCCATACGTCATGGCGTAAAAGCCAATATTGGTTTTCCAGTTGGTTTCATTGGAAAAATTTTCACTGACCACCCCTGACGCCGAGTTAATAGGGGCCAGCATCAGGCCTGGGCGCTCCAGAAAGGCGCAGTGCGCCAGCGCCGGATTCCAGAGGTCAGCACAGATCAGGCAAGTGGCGTCCCAGTCTGCCGTGATGGCCACGTTCGCGACTTCATTGCCGCTGTGGAACCATTTGCCTTCTTCAAGCGCCCCGTATGTGGGCAGGTTGATTTTGCGGTGTACACGTATGACGTCGCCATCGCGCAAGTAAGCCATGGCGTTATACAACTCGCCGGCCTTGGCGCGTTCGACAAAGCCTGCCACTACCGTTATCCCGATGGCCTGTTTTGCCAGTGACAACAGGGCGGGATGATCTCGGCGCATGGCCACGGAAAGGGCCTTGTTGCCAACCTGATAGCCTGTCAGGGATAGTTCTGGGAACAGCAATAACTCCGCCCCCTGATGACGGGCCTGTTCAATAAAGCGCTGATGGGATGCAAGATTAGCCTTGAGCTCAAGGAGGTCAGAGTTGATTTGCGCCACGGCAACAGAAAGCGTCGGGGCCATAAAAGCTCTCTCTGTAAATGAAGACTTTAATGATGGGGTTCAAGCGACCAACCTTCTTTGCCTGATTCTCTAGCCAGAGAAGGTATGGGTCGTTCAGCGTCAGATCAAATCATGTTGTTCAAGAAAATCACGTGCCACAGCAGAGATCGCCTCGCGGTCAACATCAACCCGGGCATTCATTGCTGACATAACTTCATTGTCCATCACGGCAGAGAGCGTATTCAGTTGCTCTTCCAGCTCGGGGTGTTTCTTCAGAGTTTCGGCCCTGACAACCGGGGTGATTGCATAATCCGGGAAGAAGCCTTTGTCGTCTTCAAGCACGACAAAATCAAATGCCTTGATGCGCCCGTCAGTCGCGAAGACCAATGCTATATCGACTTCACCTTCTTTCAGAGCTGTATAAGTGAGACCGCTATCCATGCGCATGATTTTATCTCTAGGCAACTTGAAGCCATAGCTTTTGGCAAATGGGCGAAAACCGTCGGCACGGGCGTACCATTCCGCGTTACTGGCGAGCACCAGGTCGTCACCCGAATTGATGGCCTCGGCCAGGTCGCTAAGGGTTTTGATGCCTTTTCCCTTGGCTTCTTTTGCCTGCATGGCCAAAGCATAGGTATTGTTAGCGTCTGAGGGTTTTAGCCACACCAAGCCTTTTTCGGCATCTAGTTCCTTTATGCGCTGATAGCCTTCCTCGCGTCCCAGCCGTTCCTTAACGTTGTGATAGACGATCAATCCGGTGCCGGTATACTCCCAATAGAGATCAATCTGACCGTTTTCCTGTGCAGAACGAAGCACGCCACTGCCCATACCGGCACGGCTTTTAACTTGATACCCTTTTGCTTCAAGGTACTGTGTGGTTAAAGAGGTCAGCAGTTGTTGCTCGGTAAAGTTTTTCCCACCAACCACTATTTCCTCTGCAATCGCAGTTCCCGACAACGCGAAAGAGGCAGTCAGTGCCACAGCCGCTGTGATCTTTTTGAAAAAGTTCATCTTTGTACCCTCATGTTGCTTGTTATTATAAAAATTGGCCTTCAGCACCGTTGCCTGGCCATGAATTGGAGCTTCTATCACAGAGCCCTGGTTCAGGTTCTGGAAGGATTAACCCCCTTTGGAATAAGAAAATACCCACTTGTCGCGATGATGACGTCGACGATGATGGCCAGCAGAGCCGTCATGAGCGCGCCAGCCAACATCATTTCGGTGTCGAAAAGATCGATACCCGTAAAAATAAGCTCGCCAAGCCCGCCACCGCCAATCAAAAATACCAGTGGCACCGTGCCAACGTTGATGGCAATGGCCGTGCGAATACCAGCAAAAATAACGTACATCGCATTGGGTAATTCCACCTTGAACAGCATCTGGGAAGCAGACATGCCGATACCGGCGGCCGATTCTTTCAGAGGGGCTGGCACACTCAGGAGTCCGGCATAGGCATTGCGGACGATGGGCAGCAGTGATGCGACAAACAGACCAAATATTGCGGGAATAGTGCCAACGCCGAGCACACTCATGGCCAGCGCAAGTATCGCCAGAGTTGGAATCGTGGTGCCAATATTAAGACCCTGCATCGCCCATTCAGACATTT
Organism: Marinobacter sp.; assembly: GCA_046498485.1. Taxonomy (GTDB): domain Bacteria; phylum Pseudomonadota; class Gammaproteobacteria; order Pseudomonadales; family Oleiphilaceae; genus Marinobacter. Next base: position 4,687 of record JAWOAO010000175.1, read on the forward strand.
TTAAAAAGCGGGGCCGGCTAAGAACCACGCCAAGGGGTAGCCCCACCATGATGGCAAGAGTCCCTGAAATCAGAGTTAGCTGGATATGCTGTTTCGTGAGATAAACGACATCGTCAGAATAATACAACATGCCGTCAATAAGACCGGAACGCTGAAGATAGACGCCTAGAATAAGGATGCCAAGGTACAGGGGCAGTCGCAGATACCTCAA
>JAWOAO010000308.1:0-4573 GCA_046498485.1 Marinobacter sp.
TACCCTCCAGGGCCGCAGCATATTGTGTGTGTCTCATCGATGATTAACAATGTATTTGTCTTCCTGGTGATTTCCCGTAATGCCGTGTGAAAGCCAGAAAAACCCGCTGCTCACCAGTTTGAGATCGACAATGGCCAGGCCAAAAACCCAGCCCGGCGACATCGCACTGACAAACTGGAACTGATTAAAGCGCCAGTGTCTTGCCAGCCGGGACCGGGGCCGGTCCATGACGGTACGCAGGTCATAATCCCTGTAATTAATGGTGTCGACTGGCTGCGCCAGGACACCCGGCGTGATTCTTCCTTTGGCATCAATCAGTGTTGGTGTTGGTTTTGTCATCATTATCGTCAGATCAGGCCATGTGTAAGTTGCCACGCCTCAGGACGCTACCTGGTTCACAAACCCTCGCGGCTGCCGTAAAGCAGGCATCATCACCATGGTAGACTCAGGACGTCTTCATCATGGAAGTGTAGCTTATGACCATAATCCGAGCCCAGGGTTTTACGGGCGTGCTGGTCCGGCTGTCGGCCGCGCTGATGATCCTGGCCCTGCCCTTAACCGGCGCGGCCAGCGAGCATCCTCCGCTGCCGGCAGAAGACGCGCAGGCCTGGGCTCTGCGCCAGCAGGTCGACAACATTCGCATTTACACCCTGGACCAGGCCAACTCAGGATTTCAGGCTTTCAAAGCGGTCGCAGAACTGGCGGTGCCCATTGAGAACCTGATGGCGGTGATGATCAATCCGGAGTCCTGCAAGGCATGGGTACACAACTGTTCAGAATCCTTCGCGTTCGGACAGGGTGATTTTCACCAGCGCTTCGCCTATTCGGTGAACGACATGCCCTGGCCCGTGACCGACCGGGATTACGTTCTGCGCATCCGCACCCATGGCAATGCCGACACTGGCGACATCGTCATGGATCTGAACGCCGTTCCCGGCATACGCGCAGAAGTGAGCAGCCGGGTACGCGTCGACCGCTCAGACACCCTGTACCGTTTTACCCCAGACGGCGACCGCACCCGCATGGTCTGGGTGCAGCACACTGAACCCAACGGTGCCCTGCCCGGCTGGCTGGTCAACAACCTGCTGATCGAGATCCCGGTCAAATCCATCCAGGCCCTTGAGGCCGTTGCCAAAGAACAGGCCTATCAGGGTTACCGGCTTGAGTGGTCGGATGATGGCAGGCTGACCGGGGTTATACCCGCCGCGCAGTAACAAGCGGATAATCGGGGATGACGGGGAGCCAGCGAACGGCTAAGCTTCGTGAAAAGAACTGACAACGGAAGATGCCTGCCAATGAGCGTTCTCGCCCATGAAATCATGACCCCGACCGTCAAGGCCGTGCCCCATAACTGGACCATGGACCGCCTTGCACGCTTTCTCACTGACAATGAAATCACCGGCAGCCCGGTCACCGATGACAACGGCGACATCATCGGCATTGTCACCCTCAAAGACATTACCGAGTTTCGCTGGAATGCCAGCCGCACCGGCGATCAGCCAAAACTGACCTCAGAAGAGCAGGAAGAAGCCCGGCGCTTGCGCATGGTGCTGTTCGAAGAGATGGGCAAAGTACCGGTAGAAGTGCGCGATATCATGACCCCCATCGTGCTCTCGGTAGATGAAGACACCCCGGTCCGCACTATTGCCAATATCATGATGCACGAACACCTGCACCGGATCTTTGTCACCAAGGATTCAAAAATTACCGGCATCGTGACGACTTACGATATGCTGAAACTGATTTCCGACCGGGAACTGACGCATCGCTGCGCCGAGAGCGACTGAGCCACCAGAGAGGTAGCCCCACCTATGCCAAGAGCACCGCAAGCTCGCAAAAAGATGTACGTCCTCGATACCAACGTCCTGATTCACGACCCGAATGCCCTCCTGAACTTTGAAGAACACGACGTCATCATTCCGATGACGGTGCTCGAAGAACTCGACAGCCTGAAATCCGGCAAGCAGACCGTGGCCGCCGACTGCCGACAGGCCATTCGCAACATCGACAAACTGCTCGGTGATGCCAGTCCGAAAGACATCGAAAAAGGCGTACCCATTCTGCGCGGCCCCAAAGCGGCGCCGCTCGGTGCCCTCTCCATCATCATGAGCACCGAGCACAACGGCAACCACTCCCTGCCCGAACACCTGAACGACAACAAGATCATCAATACCCTGGCGGCCCTGCAGGAACGCCATAAAGCCCGGGACATCATCCTGGTCAGTAAAGACATCAACATGCGCCTGAAAGCCCGGGGCTTTGGCGTAGAAGCCCAGGACTACCACAACGACCAGCTGCTGGATGACATTGACCTGCTGCCGAAAGGCTACAAGGAGTTCCCGAACTCGTTCTGGGACACCATCGCCAAAGTCGAAACCATCCAGCGCGAAGGAGTGACCGAGCACCTGCTCAAGCGCGAAGGCGACCTGGCCAAACTCAACATCAACGAGTTTGTTATTGATCAGCAGGGTTTTATCGGCCAGGTGGTGGACATTTCCGACGATCGACTGGTGATCAAGGATCTGCACCAGCACGATTTGCTGAACGAAGAAGTCTGGGGTCTGGTGCCGCGGGATATCTACCAGGCCATGGCCCTGAACCTGCTGCTGGACCCGGATATCCACCTGGTCAATCTGACCGGTTCCGCCGGTTCCGGCAAAACCATTCTGGCGCTGGCCGCCTGCATCGAAATGACCGTGGCCAGCAAGCTGTACAAACGCATCATTGCCACCCGCTCCACCCAGGGCCTGGATGAAGACATCGGTTTTCTGCCCGGTACCGAAGCGGAAAAAATGGAGCCCTGGCTCGGCGCCATCGTCGACAACCTCGAAGCCCTGCACGAGGACGACGAGAACATGACCGCCAGCGTCGACTACATCCTCAGCAAGGTACCGCTGCACTTCAAATCCATGAACTACATCCGGGGCCGCAGCTTTCAGCACAGCCTGATCATTATTGACGAGTCCCAGAACCTGACACCGCACCAGGTCAAAACCATCATCACCCGCGCCGGCAACGGCTCCAAAGTCATCTGCCTGGGCAACCTGGCGCAGATCGACACACCCTACCTGAGCCCGCTGAGCTCCGGCCTCACCTACATGACCGAGCGCTTCAAGAGCTTTCAGCACGGCGGTCACATCCACCTGCAGGGCGTGCCTCGCTCGCTGCTGGCGGAGTTTGCCGAAGCCAATCTCTGACCGGCCGCTACGGTGAGAACGCAGGGTTAACCCCGGTTACCCGGCGTTCTCGTTGCGCCAGCGCGCCGGCGGCAGGCCGGTCCAGCGGTGGAAAGCCCGATAGAAGGTGCTGGCCTCGGCATAACCGAGCGACTGGGCGATGTCCGCCAGCGATTGCTGCTGACCGGCTACCGCCGTCAAGGCCAGCTCTCTGCGAACGTCGTCCAATAAGCCGTTGAAGGTCTGGCCCTGGGCCTGCAGCCGGCGCGCCAGGGTCCGCTCACTGACGCCCAGCGCCCGGGCCGCATCAAGCCGGCGCGGCAGTTTCTGGCTGATCCGGGTCAGCAGCCATTGGCGCAAATCCGGTGCCGGCAGGCGCTCCATACCCAGGGCGGCAAGCCGGCCGGCACTGAACTGTTCATGAAGCTTTGACAGGCCCGGATCAGACTGAGGCAAGGGGCTATCCAGTTCGGCGTTGTCAACCAGCAACCCGCTGAACGCCTGCTCGAACGCCACCGGGCAAGCAAACACCGCCTGATAACCGGCCGCGGGCCCGAGCCTGGCCTGACTGAACTGCACCCGTCGAGGCTGCAGAGCAGAACCCGTCAGCCAACCGGAGAAGGTAACGACCGCCGCCAGCACGGCCTCAAGCTGATGCGGACTGAACGCCAACCGGCCCTGCCGGGGGTGGTAAACAATCCAGGTGCCCCGATTGCCCGGCAACATCTGGAACCGGCCGCCATCAGAGATCAGCCGCTGATACTTCTGCACCATCGCGATGGCTTCGCGCAACGTTGCCGCCGACTGCAAGGCAAAACTGACCACATCGATACTGGCCGGCCGCACCCCGGCTCCGGCTTTCAGGCCAAAACCAGAATCTCCCGTGCACTGCTCTGCACCGTGCCAGAGCCGGGTTATGTGATCGATCGGCCAGCGCTCCGAGCTCAAGGCCTCGGTCTGAATGCCCGCCACCGACAACAGCGTGTCGCGATCGACACCCAGGCGCCCGGCGGCATCGATAACCGTGTTGACCCAACCCATGGATACCGTGGCTTCTAACGTCAATTATGTTGGCCTCTAATGTCAATCATAAAGCCATGATAGCGGTATATGGTCTGACTCAACAAACACCACAAAAACAAGCAGGGACTTTTCTATGGCCGCACCGATTACCTCCGATGTTCTGGTTGCCGGCGGCGGCCTGGCCGGTATTGTCACCGCGCTGGAAGCGCTGCGCGCCGGTAAATCCGTCACCCTGGTTGATCGCGACAGCCCGGAGCGCTTCGGTGGGCTGGCCCTGTGGGCGTTTGGGGGCATGGCATTGATTGATAGGGATAAAAACGCGATTTCAGGCATAGAGAAAGCCATACTGAAGGCCGGTTTCGAGCTGACGCCGG
>JAWOAO010000325.1:0-8455 GCA_046498485.1 Marinobacter sp.
CAACTGAGGATGGCCGGTTTGCCTGGTACCACGGATCGTTTGCCGAGCTTGCACCGGCGCTGGACAGTCAGCCGTGGCCCGCCGTCAATGGTGTGCTGATGGATCTGGGGGTGTCGTCACCTCAACTGGATGATGCCGCTCGCGGCTTTTCGTTCATGCGCAACGGGCCGTTGGATATGCGGATGAACCCGCAGCAGGCGCCTAGCGCGGCGCAGTGGTTGGCCGAGGCCACTGAGCGGGACATTGCTGATGTGATCTGGCGCTACGGCGAAGAACGATTTTCGCGTCGTATCGCTCGACTGATTGTTGCTAAGCGGCAAGAAGAAGCGATCGAGACGACCCGGCAGTTGGCGGAGTTGGTCGCTCTAGCCGTGCCGAAAAAAGAAAAACACAAGCACCCGGCTACCCGGACGTTTCAGGCGATCCGGATTTTTATCAACCGGGAACTGGAAGATCTGGAAGTCGGGCTCAAGTCGGCAATTGAACGTTTGGCCCCGGGCGGTCGCCTGGTGGTGATCAGTTTTCACTCGCTTGAAGATCGCTTGGTGAAGCGCTTCATGCGGGATCTGGCCCGTGGCCCCCAGATTCCGAAAAGTGTGCCGGTGACGGCAGATCAGGAAAGGTCTGACTATGTGCTGGTTGGCAAGGCCCGCAAGGCCCATGAGCACGAAATTGCCGACAATGTCCGGGCTCGCAGCGCAGTCATGCGGGTTCTGGAACGACGGATCAACTAATTGAATTCGCAGGGGAACGCAACGTTATGGGCGCGGTAGCCATCGAACAATCAACAAAAACCACCAGAATCAACAAGCAGCGGGTTCGGGATGGCGTAGCCACCGCAGTGCGTCTGTCGCGACAGGTATTTGATACTACCTGCGAAACCCGGGTGCTGGTCACGTTGGGTCTGGTGGCGGTGCTGATGTTGTCGGCCATTGGCGTTGTTGTCAGTGCCCATGAAAACCGGGAGCTGTTCAATACCCTTTCCGGCTTGCAGCAGGCGCGTGACGGCTATCAGCGTGAGTGGAGTCAGTTATTGCTTGAGCAGAGTGCGTTAAGCGCCCATGGGCGCGTCGAGCACCTCGCGGCAGAACGTTTCAATATGGTGGTGCCAGGGCGTGAAGATATTGTTCTGGTGCCTATGATGGCGCCGTTGGCGTCGAGATAACCAGCATAACAAACACATCAGGGTGATCGATTTGTCCGGTCAGGAAAAGCAGACAGCAAGCTGGCAACAGCGTTTGTCGGCGGGGTTGAAAGCCTGGCGCTTCGGCTCGGTGCTGGGTATTTTCCTGCTGGTGATGCTGGGCATTGGCTGGCGCCTGGTCGATCTGCAGGTGGTGGATAACGAGTTTCTGCGCCAGCAAGGTGATGTCCGGACTATTCGTGTCGAGTCCATTGATGCGCATCGAGGTGTGGTGACCGATCGCCACGGTGAGCCGCTGGCGGTGAGCACTCCGGTGCAGACGTTATGGGCCAATCCTTCAGAAACCGATCCCGATGACCCAAGGCTTGCCGGCTTGGCCCGCGTGCTGGGTATGACCGAAGGCGCTCTCAGAGAGCGCCTTCGAACATTTGCCGGCCGCGAGTTCATCTATCTTCGCCGTAAAGTGCAGCCAAGTCTTGCCCGTGAAGCTCTGGAGTTGGGTATCGGTGGCATTTATACCCGCCAGGAGTACCGTCGGTACTACCCGGCAGGCGAAGTGACCGCCCACGTCGTTGGCTTCACCAATATTGATGAGCTGGGTCAGGAAGGCCTGGAGCTGGCTTACAATAAATGGCTCACCGGTGAGCCAGGTGCAAAGCGCGTACTGAAAGACAACCGTGGGCGTGTGATCAAGGATCTGATGTTGATTCGTGACGCCAGGGCCGGTCGCGATCTCGAGTTAAGTCTGGATTTGCGGCTGCAGTACCTGGCGTACCGGGAGCTCAAGGCCGTGGTCACTGCACACAGCGCTCGTGGCGGAACTCTGGTGATGCTGGACGTCGACACCGGCGAAGTGCTGGCAATGGTGAATCAGGGCTCATACAACCCCAATGACAGAGCGCAGTTGTCGGCAGAAAACATGCGTAATAAGGCCATTACTGACCTGTTCGAGCCGGGCTCGACCATCAAACCGATTACCATCGCTGCGGCTTTGGAGACCGGCAAGTATCAGGCCGACACCGTTATTGATACCTCGCCCGGCTTCCGTCGCTTCGGCCGTTTTACCATCCGGGACGCGCGCAATTACGGCGCCATCGATCTGACCGAAATGATCGTCAAATCCAGCAACGTTGGCGTCAGCCATATTGCTAAGGAGCTTGGCGGTGATGTCTTGAGAAACCTGTTCGCTCGAGTGGGTCTGGGGCAGGCAACCGGAATCGGCTTTCCCGGCGAAGCTGTCGGCGTTTTACCGGCCCCGCCACAGTGGCGACCGGTAGCGGAAGCTACCCTGTCGTATGGCTACGGCATGAGTGTGAATGCCTTGCAGTTGGCGCAGGCCTATATGGTGATTGCCAATGGCGGCATCCGCTATCCGCTCAGTCTGATGAAGCAGGATGTGCCGCCGCAGGGGCAGCGGGTGTTGAGTGAGGATGTTACCCGGGCGGTGCGCGGTATGTTGAAAGAAGCCGTTGCCCGCGGCACGGGTGGCCGAGCGCAGCCGGGGTTGTACGCGGCTGGCGGCAAGACCGGCACGGTGCACCTGGTGGGTGCCAGTGGTTATCAGAAGAGCCAGTACAAAGCGATATTTGCGGGCATGGCGCCGATTGATAACCCGCGAATCGTAACGGTTGTGGCGGTGGATGCGCCCCAGTCCGGTGAATATTATGGCGGTGAGGTGGCGGCCCCGGTATTCGCTCGGGTTATGGGCGACGCGCTGCGACTGCTGAATGTGAAGCCTGAACTGGAAGTCAGTGGGGCGAAAGCTCCGAAAGCCGCTTCCGGGGAGAGAGGGTAACGCCATGTGCATCACCTCCATCAGCAATTTATTACAAGGTATTGTGGCCGTGCCGTCGGTGTTTGATGTCACCATTCACGGTTTGCAGACGGACAGCCGATCGGTTTGCCCGGGCGATGCTTTTATTGCCCTGGCTGGCGCCAAAACCGGACCAGAGCACTACCTGGATAAAGCCATCTCTGCAGGTGCGACGGCCATTTTGCTGGAGGCTTTTGACGCCAGAGAATGCCATGAGCGCCACGGTGCGTTGATCGTTCCAGTGGTTGGTCTGCGCTCGCAATTGGGCCGAATTGCCGATCGTTTTTTTGAGCACCCATCACGTCATCTGCGGCTGATCGGGGTGACCGGTACCAATGGCAAAACTTCCGTCACCCAGTACATTGCCCAATTACTGCAGGAAACCGGCACGCCTTGCGGTGTGCTGGGCACCTTGGGTTATGGCATGCCGGGTAAGCTGCAGCCGGCCACTCACACCACGCCGGATGTGGTGCAGGTCAACCGGGTGATTAACCGGATTCGCAACGACGGTGGTCGGGCTGCGGTGATGGAGGTGTCTTCTCACGCACTGGATCAGGGTCGGATCGACAAACTGACCATGACCGGCGCAGTGTTCACCAATCTGACCCGGGACCACCTGGATTATCACGGCACCATGGAAGCCTACGGCGACGCCAAGACACGCCTGTTCAGGCGCGAAGAGCTGCATTTTGCGGTGATCAATTTTGATGATCCGTTCGGGCGCCAGCTGTTCGAACAGCTCGATGGCCAGTGTGACCGGATTCGTTTCAGCCTGCACGAGGCCCAGACCGAACTGTGGCTGAAGGATTTTGCGCCCGAGGCTTCGGGATTCCGGGCCCGGGTTGACGGTCAATGGGGCGAGTTTGATCTGCAGGTGCCCTTGCTGGGCAGCTTCAATGCCAGCAATGTGCTGGCTGCCCTGGCGACCGTGCTGACTCTAGGTGTGCCGGTTGACCGTGCGGCAGCCGCGGCGGCCGGTCTGACACCACCGGCTGGCCGGCTTGAACGTTTCACCGGTGCCGGCGGCAAGCAAGTGGTGGTGGATTACGCCCACACGCCGGATGCTTTGGCGAATGCCCTGGCGGCGTTGCAACCGCACGTCGAAGGCCGATTGATTTGTGTCTTTGGCTGTGGCGGTGACCGGGATCCCGGGAAGCGCCCGGAGATGGCTCGGGAAGCGGAACAACGGGCCGATGTGGTGATCGTCACAGACGACAACCCGCGCTCCGAAGACCCTGCGCGGATTGTCAACGACATCGCGGCTGGCTTTGCCAATGCCGCCGGCTATCGGGTTATTCACGATCGGGCCGAGGCCATTGCGGCTGCCGTGGCCATGGCGGGGCCGAGCGATCTGGTGCTGGTGGCTGGAAAAGGTCATGAAGCCTGGCAGGAAATTGGCGATCAGAAACTCCCGTTCAACGATGCCGAGCAGGTGCGCCACCTGTTGAAGCTGAACGGGGGTGTGGCATGATGCGCGCCTTTTCACTGGCGCAAGCCCGCGACTGGCTCAAAGCAGCCATGGCCGGGGCCCCGGTGGATGCGGAATCGATCCGGTTTGACGGGATATCGACCGACACCCGCTCCGTCGGGCCGGGCCAGCTGTTTGTGGCCCTGCGTGGCGAGCGCTTTGATGGTCAGAAGTTTCTGGCACAGGCGCAGGCTCAGGGGGCCGTTGCCGCGGTGGTCGACAGCGCAGATAACGCGGTTGCCATTCCACAATTGGTGGTGGCAGACACGACCAATGCCCTGGCGCAACTGGCGGCGGGCAATCGCAATGAAAGTAACGCACAGTTGGTGGCCATTACCGGCAGCAGTGGCAAAACCACGGTTCGGGAAATGACCTCCGCAATTCTGGCGGGCATGGGCGCTACCCTGGCCACCGAGGGCAATCTGAACAATCACATAGGGGTGCCGTTGACCTTGTTCCGGCTGGCGCCCGAGCACCGCTACGGTGCCATTGAACTGGGTGCCAGCGGTTTGGGCGAGATTGCCCACACGGTCGCGGTGGTTCGCCCGGCAGTGGCCATTCTGACCAACGCCGGCCAGGCCCACCTCGAAGGCTTTGGCAGTTACCAGAACATTGTGCTCGCCAAAGGCGAAATCATCGACGGTGTCCCGGGCGATGGTGTGGTGGTGCTGAATCGCGACGACCCGGCCTTTGAGCAATGGCGCCAGCGAGCCGGGCCGCGGCAGGTGATCAGCGTATCCGGTGGCGGACACCCGGACGCGGACTATCTGGTTACCGCCAGTAACGCTGGAGAGGAGGGCTTTGAAGCGGCTGTTCGCGGGCCCGAAGGCTGGCACTGTCAGGTGCAGATTCCGCTGGCGGGTGAACACAACCTGACCAATGGCTTACTGGCCATGGCCGCTTGTCGCGCACTGGGCGCCACCGATCAACAACTCGTTGATGGCCTGCGTAGTGTGCAGGCGGTCAAGGGCAGGTTGCAGGTGCTGAAGCCGGCTGCCGGTTTTACCCTGATTGATGACAGTTACAACGCCAATCCGTCGTCCATGAAAGCGGCGGTGGATGTGCTGGCCGGCTACCCGGGGCTGCGCATTGCCGTACTCGGTGCCATGGCTGAACTGGGCCCGGACGCCGAAGCCTTGCATCGTGGCGTGGGCGCCCATGCCCGGGCGCAAGGCATTGACCGTTTAATGGTGGTCGGTGCTGGCGGTGAGGGTTACGCCGCCGGCTTCGGCAGCACCACAGAAATGTTCCAGAGCCATGACCAGGCTGTGGCTGCCATCGCAGGTGGCAACCATAAGGCCGTAACGGTACTGGTGAAAGGTTCTCGCAGTTCCGCCATGGATCGCGTGGTGGAGGGAATTCAGAAAAAGGTGAACAACACATGCTGCTCTGGCTGACAGAGATTCTATCGCCATATTTTTCCGCCCTGACGATGTTTCAGTACCTGACCCTGCGCGCAATCATGGGGGTGCTCACGGCCTTGCTGATCTCGCTGCTGATCGGCCCGGTGATGATTCGCAAACTGAGCCAATACCAGATCGGCCAGGCGATCCGGGATGACGGCCCCCAGACCCATCTCAGTAAAGCCGGTACGCCGACTATGGGCGGCGCGCTGATTCTGGTGGCGATCGCCGTCTCGACTCTGCTTTGGGCCGACTTGAGCAACCGCTACATCTGGATAGTGCTGCTGGTAACCCTGTTGTTCGGCGCCATTGGTTGGGTGGACGACTACCGTAAGGTCGTAGAGCGCAACCCTCGCGGCCTGCCCGGGCGCTGGAAGTATTTCTGGCAGTCGGTGTTTGGCGCGGCCGCAGCCGTGGTGCTCTATAGCACCGCTACGCTGCCCCAGGAAACGTCGCTGTATCTGCCGTTCCTGAAAGATGTATCGCTGACGCTTGGGCCAGTGATGTTCATCCTGCTGACCTATTTCGTGATTGTTGGCAGCAGCAATGCGGTAAACCTGACCGACGGACTGGATGGCCTGGCGATTATGCCGACGGTGATGGTGGCCGGTGCCCTGGCCATTTTTGCCTATGTGTCTGGCCACGCCCAATTCGCCAATTATCTGTTGATCCCGCATTTGCCGGGTGCTGGCGAGTTAATCATCTTCTGCTGCGCACTGATTGGTGCGGGCCTTGGTTTTCTCTGGTTCAACACCTACCCGGCCCAGGTGTTCATGGGTGATGTTGGTGCGCTGGCCCTGGGTGCAGCCCTGGGTGTGGTGGCGGTCATTGTTCGCCAGGAGATCGTGCTGTTCATTATGGGCGGTGTGTTTGTGATGGAGACCATCTCGGTGATTCTGCAGGTGGCATCGTACCGGCTGACCGGTCGTCGCATCTTCCGGATGGCGCCGTTGCATCACCATTTTGAATTGAAAGGTTGGCCAGAGCCGCGGGTTATCGTGCGGTTCTGGGTGATTACTGTGGTTCTGGTCCTGATTGGCCTGGCCAGTCTGAAAATCCGATAGGAAGTTGAAACGGCTATGAGTGTCATTGTTTCGGATCGTCGCACATTGGTGGTAGGGCTCGGTAAAACCGGGCTCTCCTGCGTGCGCTATCTGTCCGGACAGGGTCGGGACATTGCCGTGGCGGACAGTCGCCAGAATCCGCCGGGATTGCAGGCGTTACAGGAAGGCTGGCCAGACGTGCCGGTCTATCTCGGTGACTTTGATAAAGCGATATTTGCCGGCTTTAACGAGCTGGTGGTGAGCCCCGGGGTCGGCATTGCCGAGCCCGCCATTGCCGAGGCTGCCGCCATGGGTGCCTGGATTCGCGGCGATATTGACCTGTTTGCCGAGGCCGCCGATGCGCCGATCATCGCCATCACCGGCTCCAACGGTAAAACCACGGTGACCACCCTGGTCGCCGAAATGGCGCAAGCGGCCGGGCGGCAGGTGCAAGTGGGCGGCAATATCGGTACGCCAGCACTGGACCTTCTGGGTCAGGGCGCTGACCTGTATGTGTTGGAGTTGTCGAGTTTCCAGCTCGAAACCACCGGTGAATTGCAGGCTGAGGTGGCGACGGTACTGAATGTCTGTGACGATCACATGGACCGTTACCCGGACAAAATGGCGTATTTTCAGGCCAAACAGCGGATTTACCGAGGCTGCAAAAACGCCGTGGTGAATCTGGACGATGCCCTGAGTACCCCCATGGCCCGGGATAATCTGCGTTTTGTCTGCTTCGGTTTCAACCGGGTCAACCCGGAAACCTTCAGCACCCGGGATGATGACCAGGGTACCTGGATTACCTTCGGGTTCGACAATCTGTTGCTGGCCAGTGAGCTGAAATTATTGGGCCGACACAACGTCAGCAACGTGATGGCCGCACTGGCACTGGGCCAGGCTGCCGGCTTGCCCATGGCGCCAATGCTGGCAGTGGCCAAGGAATTTCGCGGGCTGCCGCACCGCTGTGAATTTGTGCGCACTCTGGACGGTGTCGACTACATCAACGATTCCAAAGGCACGAACGTCGGTGCCACGGTCGCGGCCATCGACAGCCTGGTGCCGGCACAGGGCAAGGTGATTCTGATTGCCGGTGGTGAGGGCAAGGGTGCTGATTTTGCACCGTTGGCGGAGCCTGTTGCCCGCCATTGTCGCGCCGTTGTATTGATCGGTCGTGATGCCGAGGCCATTGCCGGGGCATTGCCAGGTGCTGTTGCGGTCAGCAACAGCGAAACCCTGGCCGCAGCGGTGACCGAGGCCCACGGCCGGGCGCAGGCGGGCGACCGGGTGTTGTTGTCACCGGCGTGCGCAAGTTTTGATATGTTCCGGGATTATCACGACCGCGGTGATCAGTTCCGTGCATTGGTGGAGGCGCTCTGATGCAGATAGGCACGGGCATCTATCGTCAGCAAGCCTGGCTCAGCGACTTACAGCCGCTGCCGGTGCTGGTGGTGACCTCCGTTGCGCTGCTGGTGCTGGGCGTGGTGATGATTTCGTCGGCGTCTATGGACATGGCTGCGGTCACCGTGGGCAACAGTTATCACTACGTTATCCGCCAGGTCATTTTTGCGGCGCTGGGTTGTCTGG
>JAWOAO010000365.1:0-4772 GCA_046498485.1 Marinobacter sp.
ATCGGCCTGGCCGTTACTGATACGCACCTGGTGCAGTTTGTCCGGAGACGGGGCCATGCGGACATAGCTCAGTACCGTGCCACCTTTCTGTGCAAAGCCGGTGAAGTCCAGCACCGAGGTACCCCGGCCTTCAAGATGAGCGGCCATGGTTATGAGCTGGCCCACGGTCACAACACCCGTGCCACCAACACCACCCACCAACAAATCGTACGAGCCCGCAAGCTCCGGCAGAACCGGCTCCGGGATGTCTGTCAGTTTGCCGGTGAGCACAGAGCCGGTGTCCATACCGCGGGATTTGCGCAGCTGGCCACCTTCAATGGTCACAAAGCTCGGACAGAAGCCATTCACACAGGAGAAATCCTTGTTACAGGACGACTGGTCAATCTTGCGCTTGCGGCCCAACTCGGTCTGGCGCGGCACTACGGAAAGGCAGTTCGACTGCACAGAACAGTCGCCGCAACCTTCGCACACGTGATGGTTGATAAACGCCCGCTTGGCGGGGTCTGGGTACAGGTTGCGTTTGCGCCGGCGGCGCTTCTCGGCCGCACAGGTCTGGTCGTAAATCAGGATGGTGCAGCCGGGAATATCCCGCAGTTCTCGCTGTACCTTATCCAGCTCTGTACGGTCGTGGAAGGTTACATCGGGCGGGAAAAGTTGTTTGTGGCCATCGTACTTTTCCGGCTCATCACTCATCACCACAACCCGGCGCACGCCCTCGGCGGAGACCTGTTGCGCAATCATCGGTACGGTAATCTGGCCGTCCACGGGTTGGCCGCCGGTCATGGCCACCGCATCGTTGAACAGAATCTTGTAGGTAATGTTGATGCCGGCCGCTACGGCCTGGCGAATGGCCATGGATCCAGAATGAAAATACGTACCCTCACCCAGGTTCTGGAATATATGGGGATTGCCGATATAACGGCTCTTGCCAACCCAGTTAACCCCTTCGCCGCCCATCTGAATCAGCGATTCCGTGTCATGCCCCATCCAGGACGCCATAAAGTGACAGCCAATCCCGGCCAGCGCTTTGCTGCCCTCCGGCACCTTGGTAGACGTATTGTGGGGGCAACCCGAGCAGAAATACGGCAAGCGTTTTACGCCACCCGGATCCTGGGCGTTGCTCATGCTGTTTATAGCCGCCAGACGCTCGCTGTAATCCTTGCCGAAGAAGCGGCCAAGGCGGGCGGCCAGAAAACCAGCGACTAACTTGGGGCTCAGTTCACCCACGTAGGGAATCAAAGGCCGGCCCAGCTCATCCTGTTTACCCGTAATCAGAACCTCCCCGGGGCGATCCGGTTCCGACATGGCCTCTTTGATCTGACTCTCGATAATGCCGCGCTTCTCTTCGACAACCAGCACTTCTTCCTTGCTGTGCACGAAGTTGAGAATACCGCGGCGCTCAATTGGCCAAACCAGGCCCACTTTGTAGATATCCAGCCCCATCTCCCGGGCCAGGTCTTCGTCAATACCCAGCAGATCGAGCGCTTCCAGCAGGTCCAGGTGGCCTTTACCGGTGGTCACAATACCAAAGCGCGCCTGTGCGTTATCAAACAGGCAATGGTCAATAGGGTTGGCCCGGGCAAATGCCTGCACGGCCGCCAGTTTGTGCTCTATTCGGGTTTCCAGTTGGGGCCCGGGCAGATCCGGCCAGCGATAGTGAAGGCCGGTTTCAGGCGGGGTGAAATCGTCTGGGGTTACAAACTCGGGCAGCGGCGGCAGCTCTACCGAAGCGGCACTTTCCACGGTTTCCGACACCGCTTTGAAGCCCACCCAACAGCCGCTATAACGCGACAACGCAATGCCCCAAAGCCCAAACTCCAGATACTCGGCAATGTTGGCCGGATTGATCGTGGGCATGAAAAAGCTCATGAACGCCACATCAGACTGATGCGGCATGGAAGACGACACACAGCCATGGTCATCGCCTGCAATCACCAGCACGCCACCGTGGGGGGAGCTGCCGTAAGTGGTGCCGTGCTTTAACGCATCCCCGGCGCGGTCAACTCCGGGCCCTTTGCCGTACCAGATCCCGAATACCCCATCTACCTGACGATCATCATCGGTTTCGACCTGCTGGGTACCCAGCATAATGGTCGCCGCCAGATCCTCGTTAATTGCAGGCACGAAATCGATATGGTTTTCATCAAGATGTTTTTGCGCTTGCCAAAGAGCCATATCGTAAGCCCCCAAAGGCGACCCCCGGTAGCCACTCACCATGCCGGCCGTATTGAGCCCCAGTTTGCGATCCAGCGCGGCCTGCATCAAAGGGATGCGAACCAGCGCTTGGGTCCCGGTGAGGAATACCCGGCCGGAGTCGCGCAGGTAGCGGTCTTCCAGCGTGTAGTTGTCCAGCTGCGGGCTGCCTGTCTCGGCACTGCGGTCTTGAGCGATATCGGGTTGCGAGATGTCAGTGGACATGGAGCCCTCCTCTTGTTGATTTTATGATCAGAATTCTAGAGGGAAGTTCGCAAAAGGTGCTTGCGTATTGGGCTGGAATTATCTCGGTTTGCGAAATATTCTTTGATAAAAGACAATAGAACTGAAGATTATTTGATAAAATCCAGGTGTTACTAAATGAAACAGGTAGAACTGGACAAACTCGACCAGCGCATCCTTGTGATACTGCAACAAGATGGACGCATCAGTAACCAGCAACTGGCGGAACAAATCGGGCTATCACCAGCCGCCTGCTGGCGGCGGGTACGGTCGCTTGAGGAAACAGGCATCATAACGGGATACAGCGCACAGCTCGCCCCGGAGCGCATCGGCCAAGGGTTGTGCGTACTGGTCAACCTGTCACTTCAACGACACACCATAGACAGCACGGCGGATATCGAGCAACAGGTAAGCAGCTATCCGGAAGTGCTTCAGTGTTTCGCCGTTACCGGTAATGCGGATTTCGTGTTGCGGGTAATCGTGCCGGATATGGCCAGCTATGACCGCTTCCTGAACGAAAAAATATTCACTTTGCAGGGTATTGCACAGGTTAACTCCAACTTCGCACTGCGTGAGATCAAAAACACCCAGGCGATACCGTTAGGGAGTGCCGAATAGCCAGGCTCTTAACTTGGGTTGCTCGTGCTCATAAGGCGAACATTACCCAGTTATGGTGGCAGCGGGCCTGGCCGGTGCGCATGGATTTTCTCAGCGAGTCACGCTGTAGATTGAGCTTGCCTCAAGCGTACTGATAAACACCACGCGGACGCTTGCCAGCCTTCATAAAGCGTAAGCTCTCGTTGTCGTGTTCAAGCCCAGAGGCTTGCCGATGTTGCTCCAGAAAAGCCATAGCGTCGGTCCGAAACGGCAGTTTGAGTGCAACGTTGATTTCCCAGCGCTTATAACCCAAATCCGCCAGTGTGTCGTCTTTCTCGGCCAACAGCGTCAGCGCCATGCGCCGGAACTGTTGGCGCCGGGAATAGTTACCCACCAAGGTAGCGGTGTGCATTCTGATTGTCTGGTCATTCTTATGGGAGCCTGGCATCGCTGTTCCTCCTTGTTTGAGTCTTTAATCCGCATGAATGGTTAAGGTCCGTAAACGCACCCACCTCATTGCATTGAAATGTTATGGTGACGGCTTCGCTGCCTTCAATCAAACGAAAAGAATTTAACTCTGCCTTCAGATATGCTTAAGTCAAATGCCAATGCTTTTTGAGGAGATGTAATCAGGTGACGATGCCGCTGCTCGATAATGAGGTGCTCAGAACGTTTGTCGCGATTGCAGAATGTGGCACGTTTACCGCTGCGGCAAAAGTTGTGCACCGGACGCCTTCGGCGCTGAGCATGCAAATCAAGCAACTTGAAAAAATCCTGGGCAAACGTCTGTTCGTTCGCGAGCCGCGTCAAGTGCACTTAACCAACGACGGTGAGGTGTTACTGGCTTACAGTCGGCGGCTATTGCGACTCAACCAGGAAGCGGTAGAGCATTTCATTGCGCCCGCGCTGGAGGGCAAGGTCGGTCTTGGTACCTCAGATGATGTGGGCACCCGGATTCTACCCGAGGTACTCGCCCAGTTTGCGCGTTCCTATCCGGCTGTGTTGGTGGATGTTGTTGTCGGTTCAAGCAAGCAGAATCTGACAAAACTGGATGCGGGAGAGCTTGATATGGTGCTGGTGACTGTGTCAGAACGCGTTAGGGGCATTCGTGGCGAGGTTGTGCATGAGGAACCACTGGTTTGGGCAGGTAAGGATGGGTCGTCTGCGCATATGAGCAGGCCGCTGCCTATAGCGGTGGCTCACGAGGGATGCGCATGGCGCCAGATGACTTTACGCGCCCTGGAAAAAGCTGGCACGCCGTACCGGATTGCCTACACCTGCGAGCACTGCTCTGGCCAAGAAGCGGCGATGATTGCAGACCTTGCCGTTGCGCCCTTCCCCCTGAGCCTTGTGCGTTTACCGCTCAAACAAATTGTCAGCGACGATCTGCCAGAGATAGGCCGTTATCAGCTGGCACTCGTGCGCAGAGGCTCTAATTCTCTGAATGATGCTTTGGCGGCCCGTGTGAAAAGTGCCTTTTAGAGCTTGCAATGATTTCGCCTGGTTAATAACCAAACGCACTCTGAGGGCGTACCCGACCTACACCAAGCTGTCGTCGCTTTCTGTCGTCATAGTCGCTGAAGAAGAGTCGTTCCACTGGTGTATCCAGTCAGGTATGGCCACTGCAGGCAAGGGCCGCGCAATACCGTACCCCTGGCCAAAGTCACACCCGAGTTTTACCAGCTGTTCGCTGTGCTCGGCCGTTTCAACGCCTTCTGCAATCACGGCAAGGCCGAATG
>JAWOAO010000370.1:0-6358 GCA_046498485.1 Marinobacter sp.
GAACTGGTCATTACCCTGAGAGGCTTCGAGCATCTGCCGCAGTTTGATCACATCTTGCAGGCCATACACCATCCAGGCGGTCGAAGGTTTGCCGTCACGGCCGGCACGGCCGGTTTCCTGATAATAGGCTTCCAGGCTTTTGGGCAAGTCCAGGTGGGCAACAAAGCGCACGTCGGGTTTGTCAATGCCCATGCCAAAGGCAATGGTGGCGACAATAATGACACCGTCTTCGCGCAGAAAACGGTCCTGATGCCTGGCCCGAGACTGGGCATCAAGCCCGGCATGGTAGGGCAGGGCCGTGTAGCCTTTACTTGCCAGTAACTTCGCGGTGGCGTCTACCTTATTGCGGGACAAGCAATAAACAATGCCGCAGTCGTTTTCATGTTCAGCCTTGATAAAGTCCAGCAACTGTTTGTTTGCATTTGTTTTTGGAGTGATACGATACTGAATATTGGGGCGATCAAAACCGCTGATGAAGTGCTTGGCCTGAGTCAGCGACAAACGTTCGGCGATTTCTTTGCGGGTGCGGTCGTCGGCGGTGGCGGTCAGGGCAATGCGCGGAATTCCGGGAAATTCCGCGGCCAGCATGCTCAACTGCAGGTAATCCGAGCGGAAGTCATGGCCCCACTGAGACACGCAATGGGCTTCATCGATGGCAAACAAGGATAACGAAGCATTGTGCAGCAGTTCGATGGTACGCGGCTGAATCAGTCGCTCGGGCGCACAGTACAGCAGGTCGAGCTCGCCGGTCATCAGGGCGTATTCGGTTGCCCGGGCTTGCTCATAATCCATGGTGGAGTTCAAAAATGCAGCGTTCACGCCGAGTTCCCGCAGTGCCGTCACCTGATCCCGCATCAAAGCAATCAAGGGCGAGATGACTATCGCGGTGCCCGGGCGTACCAGCGCCGGCACCTGATAACACAGCGATTTACCGCCACCGGTGGGCATCAGGACCAGAGCATCGCCACCGTTAACCACTTCGCGAACAATATCGCCCTGCAAGGGCCGGAAACTCTCGTAGCCAAAGACTTCGTGCAGCACCTGGTCCGCGTTCCGATTAGTGGCGGAGGGTCGCTCGCGGGTCAGCTGGTCGAAGTCCTGGTCCGGATACATGGTTGTCTTCAGCCTTTGAGAGGGGGGGGAATTCGGGTTTGAATGATAGCAGATCCTGCCCGGTGATTGGTTAACACGGCATTTCGGTGGAGGCAAAACCCTGAGAGAAAGGATACAATGTCGTCCCTTCAGACACTTAGATACATCGCTTCGAACAACAACAGGGCTTGCATGCAGGAATTTGACGCGATCCGACCCTATTCGGATAAAGAAACCGCCCCCGCGATCCAGCGACTGGTCAACGATCCGGAATTTCTTGACATGGTCGGGCGTTTCAAATCGCCGTTGGCAGCCAAATGGGCCCCTGCCGTGTTGCGGATTTTCGTCCGTCGTTGGCTGCTTCGGCACTTCGGGCATGTCCATCGGGTAGACGATTTGCAGGCCGGATTAGCCAGCTACGTTGGCGAACTGGTCGAAAGCACGACCTCCAGAGTGACCCACAGCGGTCTCGAAAACCTGAGCAAGCACACTGCGCACCTGTTCATCTCCAATCACCGGGACATTGTGTTTGACCCGCTGGTTGTGAACTACCTGTTGTTTCAGAACGGTTTTCGCACCACTCGTATTGCCATCGGCGACAATCTGCTTGCCAACCGGGTGTTCGCTGAAATGATGCGGCTCAACAAGAGTTTCGTGGTGCGTCGAAACATGACCAGCCCGCGGGAAATGCGCGATGCCTATCTGACACTGTCCGGTTTCATCAACTACAGCATCGATCACAATGACAGCATCTGGATTGCCCAGCGTGAAGGGCGTGCCAAGGACGGGATTGATGGGACAGACCCGGCCATTATCAAGATGTTCTACATGAGCCGGAAGAAATCCGGGCTGGGCTTCGACGAGGCGATGAATCGGCTGCACATTGTTCCGGTCTCAATCGCCTATGAATACGATCCCTGCGATCTCGACAAGGCCCGGGAGCTGGAAGTGCGCGCCCGCACTGGCAAATATCAGAAGGCCGAAGGTGAAGACACCAGTCAGATCATGAAGGGGCTGACCGGCTATAAAGGCCACGTGCATGTCCACTTTGGCGCCCCCATAGCCGATGCGCCGGACAACCCGAAGTCGCTTGCCGCCGGCATTGATCACGAAATGCACGCCAACTATCATTTGCATGCATCTAACCTGGTGGCGTACCAGATGCGCGGTGTTCATCCGGATGCTCATGACACTCCGGGCAGCGTGAGCGAGAGTGTGGTTACGGCAGAAACCTGGTCTCCGGCCGACCTGGAGGCCGCGAAAGCGGAGATGGAACGGCGCCTGGAAAGCTGCGAACAGGCAACTCGCCCCTATCTTCTGGATATGTATGCAAATCCAGTGGTGAATGGGCTCGCAGCCAACACCGTCGGCGAAAGCATCCTGACACCGGCAGACTGACTCAAGCCCAGAGCATAGCCCCCATTTCCAGCGGATGGGTCAGTGCCTCGTGATGAGGGTAGATCCGCAAACGCAGGGTTTGCAGCCCGGGGTAGGGCGGACACACCTGGGTTTTGTACAACGTTTGGCCGTCTTCTTCGCCAGCAGGCTCCAGAATAAAGCGGTTGGTCTCGGGCTCTGCATGAGTACCGGTGCAGTCCGGCGTAACCAGGCACTCCACCCGGATATCGTCAGGCGCAAGGCCGTTCAACTCGACGGAGAGTTTCAGTTCGACCGACTCATCCCAGGCACAGCGGTCATCCACGCACCCTTTTACGCGCACTGAAACGCCAGCCCAGGCGGCTCGAACGCGGGCTTTCCAGTCGGCCAGTTCGCTGGCGACGCTGGACTGGTCAGCTGTCATCAAGCGGCCTTGGCGGGTCGCGGGCTGATAATAGTTCCGAACGTAATCCATCACCATCCTCAGGGCATTGAACCTGGGTGTAATGGATTTCATGGACGCTTTTGACCGGGTCACCCAGCCTTTTGAATAACCTTCAGATGCGCGACTGTAATACAGCGGAATGATTTTCTGCTCCAGCAGATCCAGCAGATCTCTGGCTTCTTCCCGGTTACGGAATTCCTGATCCAGTGAGGTATCTCTGGGAGCGATTGCCCAGCCGTTGGTTTTGTCGTAGCCCTCACCCCACCAGCCGTCCAGCACACTGAGATTCAACGCCCCATTCACCGCGGCCTTTTCACCCGAGGTACCACTGGCTTCTTTCGGATATTCGGGGGTGTTCAGCCATACATCCACACCGCTGAGTAACCGGCGGGCCATGGCCTGATCATAATCTTCCAGCAGGATAATGTGCCCCATCAGTGCGGGTAGCATCGATAACCCGTGAATTACCTTGATCAGCTGCTGGCCAGGATGGTCCTGGGGGTGCGCTTTACCGGCAAACACCAGAACCACGGGGTGGTCCGGATTGGTGAGCAGTCGTTCCAGCCGGGGTAGATCGGAAAAGATCAGAGTGGCGCGCTTGTAGGTTGCAAAGCGCCGTGCAAAACCGATCACCAGGGCGTCTTTATCGGCAGAAATGAGCTGCCGGGTCATCCGTTCGGTGACCGAGTGACCGGTGCCGTTGCGCTTGTGCTGGCGCTTGAGACGGCGAACCGCGAACTCTGCCATCTGCTGCTTCAGAGCCTTGTGAACGCTCCAGTAATGATAATCAGGAATCTGATCGATAAAGCTCCAGAAGGCCGGATTCAGTAGTTCGCTTTTCCAGGTAGGCGCCTGCATATCAAACAGGCTTGCCCATTCCGGCGCCAGAAACGTGGGCACGTGCACGCCATTGGTGATGTATTCGAGAGGGTTTTCCTCGGGCGGAATCTGAGGCCAGATATCGCCTTCCATTTCGGAGGCCACCCCACCATGGATGCGGCTAACGCCATTGTGGAACCGGGAGCCGCGCAAGCCGAGGCAGGTCATGTTGAAGCTGTCATCATCTTTTTTTGTACCCAAGGCGAAAATCTGGTCAAACTCGAGCCCGGACTGCTCCAGATACGGCCCCAGATGATGCGCCACCAGGTTTCTCGGGAAGATATCGTGACCAGCCGCAACTGGTGTATGAGTGGTGAACAGCGTGGCGGCGGCAACCGCTTCCAGTGCGGTATCAAAAGCCAGCCCGTCGGTCATGGCTACCCGACAGCGCTCGATAATCTGGAAGGCGGCATGGCCTTCATTAATGTGCCAGGCCGTGGGCACAATCCCCAGTGCCGCCAGTACCCGGGTACCGCCGATACCCAGCAACATTTCCTGACTGATGCGGGTACTGGAATCACCACCATAAAGTTGCAAGGTCAGATTCTGATCGTCCGGGCTGTTTTCTGAAGTATTCGAGTCCAGCAAGTAAAGCCGGATATGCCCGACCCGCGCCACCCAGACCCGGGCATGAACCTCACGCCCGGGGAAGGGCACGGACACCGTCAGTTGTTTGCCGTCTTTCTCGACCGGCGTGATCGGCAGCTCATCACTGGAATGACATTGATACCGGACTATCTGTTGGCCCTGAGCATCGATGGTCTGAATGAAATAGCCCTGCTGATAGAGCAAACCCACCGCGACAAACGGTATGCCCAGATCGCTGGCCGCTTTGCAGTGGTCGCCGGCCAGAATGCCCAGGCCACCGGAATAGATAGGGAAGCTCTCATGAAAGCCGAATTCGGCACAGAAATAGGCCACCAGACTGGTACTTGGGTCAAGCGCCTCGACCACGCCTTCGCCGGGCTCGGACTCCAGATAGGCATCGTAACTGGATAGCACGCGCCGGTATTCGGCAAGAAACACGCGATCTTCGGCGGCCTCGTTCAGGCGAGTTTGCGACGCCCGCCGGAGGAACAGTTTGGGATTGTGTTCCACCTTTTGCCAGAGCCGTAAATCGATCCGGGCAAACAGGCTGCGAACGCCATGATCCCAACTGTAAAACAGGTCATTGGCCAGCACTTCGAGCCGTTCTATGGCCGCCGGAATGTGGGGGCGGGCTTCCAGCCGGAATTCAGTTGCCTGGTGCATGAAAATGACCTCCTTGCGGCCATGGGCAATGTGTCAGTCGTCATCGCCGGTTAACAGGTTCTGGTAAAGGCTTGCGTATTCATTGGCCTGATGTTTCCAGGAATAGTCGGCGGCCATGGCGTTGTCCTGCAATCGGCGCCAGGTCTTGACGCTGGCGTAAGCGCTCAGGGCTCGCTCGATGGCCACCAGCAATGCCTCCGGCGCCGGGTCTCTGAACACAAAGCCATTGGCTTTGTCCGCCGTTTCTTCCGATGGGTCAAACACGGTGTCGTTCAGCCCGCCCACGCCATGCACCACCGGAAGGGTGCCGTAACGGAGGCTGTACATCTGGTTCAGACCGCAAGGCTCGAACCGGGACGGCATCAGGAAGATGTCACTGCCGGCGGTGATTCGGTGGGCCAGGCCCTCGTTGTAGCCCAGGGTCAGCGACAGCTGCTCTGGCCAGTCCGTCGCCAACTCGCGCAGGCGCTCCTGATAGTGGCTCTCGCCGGCGCCCAACACCACAAACTGACAACCCCGCTCAAGCAACGGCAGCATCACCGCCAGCAACCAGTCCAGCCCCTTTTGTTCCACCAACCGGCCAACAAACCCGAGCAGCGGCGCACCACCGGCTTCAAGCCCGAGTTCCTGTTTGAGTCTGGCTTTGCACTGGGCCTTGTTTTTCAGCTGCCCGAGGCCGTAGTGGAACTCCAGCCAGGTATCCTGCTCCGGGTCCCAGGCGCGGGTATCAATGCCGTTGAGAATCCCGTGCAACTGGCCTGCGCGATGCCGTAACAGACCATCCAGACCGTAACCAAACCACGGTGTCTGAATTTCCTCAGCATACGATGGGCTAACGGTCGTGATGGCGTCGCTGAACACCAGGCCGCCTTTCATGAACGACAGCTGGGCGTGAAACTCGAGAAGCTCCAGGCGCCAGAGATAGTCCGGCAGGCCCAGTGCTCTGAAAGTTTCGTGGGAAAACAATCCCTGGTAAGCCAGGTTGTGAATGGTAAAAACGGTTTTCGGGGCATGTTGAGCATTATCAAGAAATACCGGGATCAATCCCGACTGCCAGTCATTACAGTGCACGACATCGGGCTGCCACGACAATCCCAGCTGGCCAAGCGCCATCATGGCACCGATCCTGGCAAACAGGTGAAAGCGGTGGGCGTTATCCCACCAGTCTTCGCCTTCGTCATTCTGGTAAGGACTGTCACCAGAGCGATCGAACAGAGCAGGGCAATCAACCAGCCACAAATTGACGGCGGTACCGGGCAGACGTGTTTGCCAGAGGGCAACATCGTATTGACCGAAGCGGAACCGGGTTTTCCG
>JAWOAO010000485.1:0-27705 GCA_046498485.1 Marinobacter sp.
CGGCCCTGGCAGTACTCCCGATACCACTCGAGCTCGTACAGAGCGGCCATGCTGTCTGGTGCGCCCTGAAGGTCGCTCAGGGTTTCAAACAGCGGCACCACTCGCATCGGGAATTGCATGTCGGCTTCCCGCAACAGCAGGATCACACTGAGCACATCGGAAGGTTTGCTGGCCATGGAAATAACGTAGGAGCCGAGTGCCTCCGGGGTTTGCCCGGCAACCACTTCACAGGTTGCCAGCACTTCCCGGACCGATTCCGAGGGTGCCCAGTTGCGCGGCAACAACGGCCTGCGTCCGCTGAGCTCCGTTAACAGAAAATTCTGACGTTCCTGCTCGGACCAGGACAGGTAATCACCCAGCCCCAGATAATCGACGATTTCAGCAACGGCCTCAGCGTGGCGTGACGCCTCCTGGCGGATATCCAGGCGAACCAGCGGCAGGCCGAAAGTGTGAGCCCGGCGGATGGTGTCGAGCAGCGGGCCGTCGGCAATGTGTTCAAGGCCGCACTCAACCAGCGAGCGGTAACACAACTCCAACGGCCCGGTCAGGTCTTCGTTTTCAAACAGAATGTTGGTGTCATCCGCAGCCAGCCCTTGAACGCCAGCCCCCGCCCAGTCACGGGTCCGGATCAGGCGATCCCTGAGCTTGGCAAGTACCTGACGATAGGGTTCCCGGGAGTCGCCGGTTTGCGCTTTCAGTTCGTCACTGGCCTGCCACATGGACAGCTCCCCTCGCAGCGACTGGATGTCACGCAAATAAAGATCTGCGGCCATCCACCGGCCCAGCAGAAACACCTGACGGGTGACGTCATGAGTGACGTTCGGGTTACCATCGCGGTCGCCACCCATCCAGGAGGCAATACGGACCGGTGACGCGCCCAGCGGCAGCCCCTTTCCTGTGGCATCCGCAAGCGACTGATCCAGGCTGCGCAAGAATGTCGGCAACGCCTGCCACAGGCTGTTCTCAATAACCGCAAAACCCCACTTGGCCTCGTCAACGGCGGTAGGTCGTTCATGGCGAATTTCATCGGTGTGCCAGGCCTCGGTGATCAGCCGCGACAAACGGCCAACAATTTCGTCACGCTCCGCCGACATCAGATCGTCGTGGTCCAGCTGGGCCAGGCAGTCAGACATCTCATCGTATTTCAGGATCAGGGTGCGCCGGGCCACTTCGGTCGGATGGGCGGTCAGCACAAATTCAACCCGAAGCTCTGCCACCTTGCGGTGCAACTCCTCGGCATCGACGCCACCAGACTTGAGGCGCTCGAACACGTCTCCGAACGATTCCACCATCAGATCTGAGGGGTGCCCCCGTTTACGGCGGATGCCATGATACTGCTCGGCCAGATTGGCCAGGTTCAGAAACTGGTTAAACGCCCGAGTGACCGGTAGCAACTCGGTATCGCTCAGCTCACCAAGCAGGGTGACCAGGCGCTGACCGGAGCCACTCTCATGGCGGCGATCGGCCTTGGCGGCGGCCCGGACCTCTTCAATCCGCTCGTAACAGTCCTGGCCCGGGAAACGCTGGATGCTCTGGCCCAGAAGTTCTCCGAGTAAACGCACGTTTTCTCGCAGATCGGGATGCAGTTCGGTCACATTGAGTTCCTTCTGAATTGACGGAGACGAAGTAAACTTACGATACTAAGGATCAGTTCAGAAAGTCTATTGGCGATTCATACCCCCCGCCCCAAGGAGCCAGCATGAAAGTGACCGATTTGCCCCAACACTGGGAACAAGAGAAAAAGACGATGGAGCGGACGCACGAATACAATCTGCGCCTGCCACTGGAAGATGCGGCGCGCATAGCCGCCCTCGCCGAGCTGTATCCGGACCGCAGCGAAAGTGAGATTTTGAACGACATGGTTGCCGCGGCTCTTGATGACCTGGTCAGCAAAGCTCCGCTAAAGGATCGTCTGGCAGACAAAGCAAAATAACCGGCACGCCGACATCGAGGCGCCTCTGGCACTCCGATGTCGGCTGCATGCACTCTGTTGTCGGGGTCTCAGGCTACCGATTCAAACTGACGGACTTTAAGGCGCTGTATATGCTTTTGGCTCAGCTCCACAAAGCGGGGCGTCAAGCCTTCGTCTTCGAACATCTCGAAGCCATCCTCGTCGTAAGCCACGACTTTTTCACCTTGCACATACGGGAAGCTGGCTTCCAACTCATCCAGCGCCGCAGAAATCAGATCACGCACCAGATCCTGGCTGGGTTTCATCGGATACATGGCGGCCACTTTCTGCAGCAGCTCATGGTGCTGGTCAGACAGCGCAAGATGAGCGGCGTCACGGGTCAGCCGACCGCGCCCGTGCTTATCCCAATGCTTGACCAGATCTTTGATTTTCATGGTGCCTTCACCCCTGCATCTTATTTGACGGCGTTGCGCACCGATTTAGTGCGCTTGCGATCATAAGTTTAGACGAAGAATGACCATTCGGTGACCAGGAATTGGTAACGGATTGTACTTATCGGAGCCATTGCACGCTCCCGGGCCGTTACCCCTTTTCCACCCCTTTGACCCTCTGCCAGATGGCATCCAGCGCTTCAAGAGTTTCCTCGTCCAGGTTGCGGCCCTCACCCTCCAGCACACGTTCGATCGCCCGAAACCGCGCGTCGAACTTGTGATTGGTTCGCTTCAAGGCCTGCTCAGGATTCACTTTCATAAAGCGTGCCAGGTTGACACATACAAACAGCAGGTCACCCAGCTCGTCCTCGACACAGTCCCGGTCACCAGTGCCGGCCTCGGCGGCCTGCCAGGCCTCCTTGAGCTCATCAATTTCCTCATGCAGCTTGTCGAACACTGGCTCGATATCCGGCCAGTCAAAGCCATGTCGTGACGCTCGTCGCTGCAGCTTCTCGGCCCGGACCATCGCCGGCAGCGTTCGGGCAATGCCATCCAGGCGGCTGACGGAATCTTCCGGCGCCGGTTTTTGCGCGCGCTCTTCCGCCTTGATACGCTCCCAACTTTCCTTGATCCAGGCCTCGTCGGGCCGGTTATCCGGATCAATCCGGCTTGCCAGCGTGCCTTCGGGGAAGACGTGAGGGTGACGACGGATCAGCTTTCGCACCAGATGATCAACAATGCCATCAAACTCGAAATGGCCTTGTTCGCGCCCCATCTGGGCATAGAAGATGACCTGGAACAGCAAGTCACCCAATTCATCTTTCAGGTGCGGGTAGTCGGCCTGGTCAATGGCATCGGCCACTTCGTAGGCTTCCTCGATGGTGTGCGGCACGATACTGCTGAATGTCTGTCTGGTATCCCAGGGGCAGCCAGTCTCCGGCTCCCTGAGCCGGGCCATCAGGGTTTTCAGGTCGTCGATGGTGTAGCTCATCCGCGCTTGCGCCTCACATCAATAATATTCGGCAGATTACGAATCTGCGCCAGTAACCGGGCCAGCTGTTCCAGGCTGGAGATTTCCACCGTCACCCTGATGGTCGCCGTATTCTCGTCCTTGTTGCTCAAGGTGTTGAGCGACAGCACATCACTGCGGGACGAGGACAGTGCCTCGGTAATATCCCGCAACAAGCGGGAACGGTCATAGGCCTCGATCTCGATATCCACCGGATAGACAGACACCGGTTGGCCACCCCAGTTAACCTCAATAATCCGATTGGGCTCAAACTCCCGCAGGCTGAGAAAGGTCAGACAATCCTGGCGGTGCACCGTCACCCCCCGACCCACCGTGATGTAGCCGCCAATCGCATCACCGGGCAAGGGTTTGCAGCACCTGGCGACCTGGGTTTTGAGT
Organism: Marinobacter sp.; assembly: GCA_046498485.1. Lineage (GTDB taxonomy): Bacteria > Pseudomonadota > Gammaproteobacteria > Pseudomonadales > Oleiphilaceae > Marinobacter. The sequence continues at coordinate 3,752 of JAWOAO010000485.1, forward strand.
TTACCCACGCCGTGAATCTGGATGTCAGATTCGGTGTCATAACCCTGCTTACGGGCCGCCGTCAGCTTGAGGTCGAGCGGTTCAGACTTCGGCTCCAGCATCTGCTGCGCGACATGAGCAACATGCGTGGGCCGCAAATCACCAGCACCAATGGCGGCGAACATGTCATCGGACGACTGGTAGTTCACCTTCTTGGCCAGAACCGTCAGATCCACTTCATACAACGACAGCCGGCGAAGATCGTCTTCCAGAATCGCGTGTCCGTCGGCGATATTGCGGTCTCGATTCTGTTGTTTGAACCAGTGAATTACCTTTGCCCGCGCCCGGGATGTCTGGATATAGCCCAGACTGGGATTCAGCCAATCGCGGCTTGGCGCCGGGTTGTTGGAGGTCAGAACGAAAACCTGGTCTCCGGTTTTCAGCGGATAGGTGAGCGGCACGATACGACTGTTCACCCGGGCCCCGCGGCAGGCGTGGCCAACTTCCGTGTGTACCCGGTAGGCAAAATCGACCGGCGTTGCGCCCTGGGGCAAGTCGACCACATGGCCTTCCGGGGTAAACACATAGACCCGATCCGAGGTCACATCCGACTTCAAGTGATCGGCCAGTCCGGACAGGTCGCCCAGCTCTTCCTGCCATTCGAGTACCTGCCGGAGCCAGTTAATCTTGGCATCGTAGCCGGTGGACTTGTTGTTCTTGTCAGTACCCTTGTACAGCCAGTGCGCGCAAACGCCCAGTTCGGCTTCTTCGTGCATGGCGTGGGTGCGGATCTGAACTTCCATCACCTTGCCTTCCGGCCCGATTACCGCCGTGTGCAGTGACTGGTAGCCATTTTCTTTCGGGTTGGCGATGTAATCATCGAATTCGTTGGGGATATGGCGCCACAGGGCATGCACAATGCCCAGCGCGGCGTAGCAATCCCGAACTTCCGGCACCAGGACACGAACCGCGCGCACATCATAAACCTGCGAGAAGTCGATGCCCTTGCGGCGCATTTTGCGCCAGATACTGTAGATATGTTTGGCGCGGCCACTGAGGTCACCCTTGATACCCGAGGCCTGTAGCTCCATTTGCAGGGTATGGATAACGCGCCGGATGTAGCCTTCCCGATCCATCCGTTTTTCATCCAGCAGCCTGGCAATCTTCTTGTACGCCGTGCTGTGCAAATAACGGAACGACAGGTCTTCCAGCTCCCATTTGATATGCCCGATACCCAGCCGGTGGGCCAGGGGCGCATAGATGTCGAAGACCTCTCTGGCCACCCGCATACGCTTTTGTTCCGGCGCGTCTTTCACCGCCCGGATCGCGCAGGTACGTTCGGCCAGCTTGATCAACGCCACCCGGACGTCATCAATCATGGTGACCAGCATCTTGCGGACATTGTCGAGCTGACCTTCACTCTGGCCTAACACGTTGCCCTTGAGCGGGTGATGGACTGACGAGATCGCTGCCATCTGCTGGACGCCGTTGATCAGCCCGGCGACCTCATCGCCAAACTCTTTGCGGATCTCTTCAAGTGCCACCCGCTCTTCCCGTACGGAGCGGTACAACACGGCAGCCACCAGACTGGCCTGATCCATATGCAGCTCGGCCAACACCTGACCCATCTCCAGGCCAGTAAGAAAGCTGCTGGAACCTGGCGCCCATAAGCGATCTTCCCGAAACGCCTGCAAGGCAATGTGCGCGGCCTTCTGACAGGCATCCCGGAGCTGGTCCGGGTTATCAAGATGGGTCTGTTCCGAGATTTGGCGGACAAAACGCTCGATGTCCACCTCACCACCTTCGGTGACCGAATAATCTTCCCGAACTTTTACCATAGCAGAAACATACCCGCTGATTTTACGGTTATTCGAGTGGCCATCCTGGCCACCCCGGGGCTGACTGGCCACCGCTCAGTCAGTGCTTGTCACGCTCAAACAGAGCAATGGATTCGACGTGGGTGGTGTGTGGAAACATATCCATAACGCCTGCCTGGACCAGGCGATAGCCGCTCCGGACCAGGACACCGGCGTCCCGCGCCAGGGTCGCCGGATTGCAGGAAACATAAACAATCCGGCTGGCCCCGAAGGCCGCAAGGTACTTGCAGATGTCCTCGGCACCTGACCGCGGCGGATCAATCAGAATCTTGTCGAAGCCCTCTTTGGCCCAGCTCTGTCCGGTAAAATCACCCTGCAGATCGGCGCCGTGGAACTCGACGTTGTCGAGGCTGTTCAAGCGGGCATTCTCCTGGCCACGGACGACCATGGCGCCGTCACCCTCCACGCCCACCACCTGGCCAGCTTTGCGGGCCATTGGCAAAGTGAAGTTGCCCAAGCCACAGAACAGGTCCAACACCCGCTCGCCGGGCTGAATATCCAGCCATTCCACGGCCCGGTGCACCATACTGAGGTTAATACCCGCATTCACCTGGGTGAAATCCATGGGGTGATAGTTCATGGTCAGATCGAATTCATCCATCCGGTAACTCAGCCGCTCGTCGTCGGGGCTGGCCGCCTCTGGCCAGATCCGGTGCACCGTGTCCGGGCCTTTGGGCTGCAAATAGATATGCAGGTCATGGGCCTGACCGAACTGAATCAGCTTTTCCCGATCGTCCGGCACCAGGTCGCTCATGTTACGGAACACCATGGCCGCGACATCATCGCCACAGGCTACCTCAACCTGCGCGATGCGATCATAGGCCGCCAGGCTATGCAGCAGCTCGCGTAACGGCTGTATGCGTTCACCAATGCGAGGGTCCAGCACCACGCAGCGGTCAATATCGGTCAAAAAGCTGTTGCGCTTCTCGCGGAAGCCCACCAGCACCGACTCCCGCGCTTTGACATACCGCACGCCCAGGCGAGCCTTGCGGCGGTAACCCAGGGTGTCCAGTGAACGCATGGGTTCAACCCACTGCTCCGGCTCGATGCCCCCGAAATGGGCAAAATGCTCCCTCAGGGTCGTTTCCTTGAACCGGATCTGGGCATCGGTCGTCATGTGCTGCAGGCTACAGCCGCCGCACAGGTCGGCAAACTCACAGGGCGGTTGCTGACGATCCGGCGCTGCCTCCAGCACTTCAATGGTACGCAGTTCATCAAACTTGCTGCGGGTACCGACCATCTTGGCCATCACTGTTTCGCCCGGCAGCGCGCCATCCACAAACTGGACTTTGCCGTCCGCACGGGCAATGCCCCGGCCATCGTGGCCAAGGGTTTCAACTTCACAGCGCACGGGTTCTTTAGGCAAAACCTTGGGGCGACGCTTACTCATACAGGCTGTTCTCTTTTAATTGGCCGACGGCGAAGTGGCAGGCTCAGGAACCGGGAAACACGCCGGTAGACAGGTATCGGTCTCCGCGGTCACAGATAATGGCCACGATCACCGCATTTTCAACCTTTTCGGACAACTTGAGGGCGGCCGCGATGGAACCTCCGGAGGAGACACCACAGAAAATGCCTTCTTCTGAGGCCAGTGCGCGCATGGTGTTTTCGGCCTCTTGCTGGCCGATGTTCAGCACCTCATCCACCCTCGCGGCATCGTAGATTTTGGGCAGGTAGGCTTCCGGCCAACGCCGGATACCAGGAATGGATGCGCCGTCTTCCGGCTGCAAACCGATGATCTGAATATCCGGGTTACGCTCTTTCAGGTAGCGGGAGACGCCCATGATGGTGCCGGTGGTACCCATCGAGCTGACAAAGTGGGTGACCTTGCCTTCGGTTTGCGCCCAGATTTCCGGACCGGTGGTGCGATAATGCGCCAGGGGATTGTCCGGATTACTGAACTGGTCCAGCACCCTGCCCTTGCCCTCGGCCTGCATGCGGGTGGCCAGATCCCTGGCACCTTCCATGCCGTCTTCCCGGCTCACGGTGATGATCTCGGCGCCATAGGCGCGCATGGAAGCCCGGCGCTCCTCACTCATGTTCGCCGGCATGATCAGCACCATCCGATAGCCCTTGATGGCCGCGGCCATGGCCAGAGCAATGCCGGTATTGCCCGAGGTCGCTTCAATCAGCGTATCACCCGGCTTGATTTCGCCCCGGCGTTCCGCCTCTTGTATCATGCTGATGGCAGGCCGGTCCTTGACCGATCCGGCCGGATTATTGCCCTCCAGCTTGGCCAGAATAACATTGGAGGTTTGCCCGGGCAGCCGCTGCAAACGAACCAGCGGCGTGTGCCCTACATAATCTTCAATCGTGGGGAAAGTCATAGCGAAACCCTGTGATACACTTATGATCAGGAATCATACGCGTTATGGCCGGCTTGTCCCAATACAGCTTGTCGCTATACCCATGACCCGCGGCTATAGCCCGTCGTTTCCGGAACCTTTACCACGGTTATCGGGCTCTGGATCATCTATGCTTACAAGGAAGTACCTGGCGCTGACACTGCTGATCAGGCCAGGCTCGATAGATTGACAGGAACTCATTATGCGGCGCTGGGGCATTCGCAAAAAAGTATTGGTGGTAACTCTGGTTCCGACTCTGGTAACCACCTTGTTACTCGGGCTGTTTTTTACCTACAGCTGGATCACCAATATCGAAAATCTGCTCGAGGATCGAGGCAAATCGCTGTCCCGCCAACTGGCAGCGGGTTCCGAGTACGGTCTGTTTACCACGAATCGCAGCTTGCTCAGCAGCTTGTCTAACGCCCTGCTGGAAGAGCAGGACGTCCGCTCTATTACCCTCTTCTCTGCCAATGGCCGGCGACTGGTGCACACCGGTCCGGGTGGCGCCAATACCATTGCCGAATCCTCGCTGAAGGCCGACCAGGCGGTTCGGGTCACTCGGGACAGCAGCACCCATTTTGTGACCCCGGTGCACCTGCAGGACCTGATGATCGAAACCATGCTCGACCCGGATGTCCGCCAATCAGCAATCGGGCGACAGCAACCTCTGGGCTGGGTGGCGGTAGAGATGTCTCACATCCGAACCGAGAAGGAGACTTACAAAGCGCTGCTTATCTCTCTGCTACTGGTGGTTGGCGGGGTGCTGCTGAGCCTGACGATCGCCCTGCGCCTGAGCCGAGCCTTTACCGATCCGGTGTTCCAGCTTAATGAGGCCGTAGCAAAGCTCAAGGAAGGCAAGCTGGGCACCCGGGTTTACACCAGCGCCGGCCCCGAATTTGAACAACTGGAATCCGGCCTTAATGACATGGCCGCGGAGCTCAGCCAGGCCCAGGCGGAAATGCAGCAGAACATTGACCAGGCGACCGAAGATCTCAGAGAAACCCTGGAAACCATCGAGATCCAGAACATCGAACTCGACTTGGCCCGCAAGGAAGCGTTGGAAGCCAGCCGAATCAAATCCGAATTTCTGGCCAACATGTCCCATGAAATCCGGACGCCGCTGAACGGCATTGTCGGGTTCACTGAGCTATTATTGAAAAGCCCCCTGCCCCGACAGCAACGCGATCACCTGAACACCATCCGAAAGTCGTCCGAAATTCTGCTGACCATTATCAACGACATCCTGGATTTCTCAAAAATTGAAGCCGGCAAGCTTATCCTCGACCGGATACCCTTTCAGCTGCGGGATATTGTCGAGGAAGTGATGGTCATGCTGGCGCCCGCGGCCCACGCCAAAAACCTGGACCTGGTGCAGCTGGTCTACAACGACGTGCCGGATAACATCATGGGAGACCCCCTGCGGGTCAAACAGGTCATCACCAACCTGGTCAACAACGCGATCAAGTTTACTCAGACCGGAGAGGTCGTGCTCAGAGCAAGCCTCGAAGATGAAGACACCGAAGGCAACCGGGTCACCCTGCGGCTGAGCATCACCGACTCGGGGGTCGGCTTGTCCCGAGCCCAGCAGCAATCCCTGTTCAATGCGTTCAGCCAGGCCGATGCCTCCACCGCCCGACAATATGGCGGCACCGGGCTGGGACTCGCCATCTCCAAACGCCTGGTTGAGGAGATGGGCGGCAAGATCGGACTGGAGAGCGAGCTGGGTAAAGGCTCCACCTTCTGGTTCACCCTGACCCCTGAGCTCTCTGGCGGTGCCGACAGCAATGCCCAGAAAGACGCGCTCCGGGGTGAGCAAATCATTTATCTGGAACAGCAGACGACTACCGGCCTGGCGGTAGAGCACCTGTTGCAGGACTGGGGCATGATCGTGACGCGCGTGGCGTCACCGGCCGCATTGTTAGAACAGGTTGAAGAAGCCCAGCGCAAGCAGGAAGGTTATGCCACCGCCATTATCGGCATCACCCGGCATCTGCTCAACTCCAGCCAGTATTGCAACATGGTGCGTTCACTGGAGGTCGAACGGGATTGCCGGACGCTGCTGCTGACGCCCACCCTGAAAACCCACGACAGCACCTTGTCCGGGCTATCCAGTGGCCACCTGACCAAACCCGTGTGCCGGGAATCCCTGTACGACGAGTTGCTGCTGCTGATCCACGGCATTCACGCCAGTAGCGGGGGCGTTCAGGAGGCGACGCTGCCGCTGGGCAACAGCGGCCCGATCAACGTGCCGAGGATTCTGGCGGTAGACGACAACGACGCCAACCTGAAACTGGTCATGACCTTGCTGCAGGACTTCCGGCTGGAGGCAGAGGGCGCCTCCAGCGGCTTTGAAGCACTAAGCAAGGTACGCCAGAAACCCTTTGACCTGGTGTTCATGGACCTGCAAATGCCCGGCATGGATGGTGTAGAGACCACCGCCCGCATACGCGGCCTGGATTCTGGCGCCCACCACACCCCGATTATTGCCCTGACCGCCCATGCCCTCGCCGATGAGCAGGAACGACTGGCCCAGCAGGGCTTTGATGGCTATATGGCGAAACCGATCAGCAGCAGCCAGCTGATCGATCTGATCCGGGAATACACCGGCTATAATTGCCGAAGTTCTACCGACAGTTTCAAGGTGTCTGAGATCCGGGACACCCGGCGCGCCCTGCGGCCTTCAAACCGTCGCATGTTACAGGATTGCGTCAGTGTCGAAGAAAGTATTCAGCTGGCCGCGGGCAAAGCCGACCTGGCCGAGGAATTGTTCAGCATGTTGCTGGAGCAATTGCATACGGATACCGAACGGGTAAAAACGCTCTGGAATAACAGCGAGGCAGAAGCCCTGCTGGAGTGCATCCACAAACTGCACGGCGCAACCCGGTACTGTGGCGTACCGGAACTGCGCACGGCCGCCAATCGGCTTGAAACGGCACTGAAATGCCAGGCGCCGGACAGGGAGTTGCAGAAAGATCAGCTACTGGCTGCCATGGATCGACTCCAGAACTGGAGCAAGCAGACCGACTGGCAGCAGCTGTTCAGAGCACAGCAGCGCCAACCGGAAACCACCTGAGCGCAACTCAGGCCCGGGCACGGTCAAGGATCGCGCGCATATCGAGCACGGCGTCTTTCAAGCCACTGAACACCGCCCGGGCGATGATAGCGTGGCCAATGTTCAGCTCATTAATGCCGGGGATGGCCGCTACCCGTTCAGTGTTGTGATAGTGCAAACCGTGCCCTGCGTTCACAATCAGACCTTTCTTGCGGGCATAAGCCACCGCGTCCGTCAAAATTTTCAAAGAGGCTTCAATGGCCTCCGGGTCCCGGGCCTGTGCGTACTCGCCGGTGTGCAACTCAATCACCGGTGCACCACAGCGCACCGCGGCATCAATCTGGACCGGATCGGGGTCGATGAACAACGACACTTCGGCGCCGATTTTCGCCATTCGCTCGCAAGCTTTCGCCACACGCGCTTCCTGACCATCCACATCAAGGCCGCCTTCGGTGGTCAGCTCTTCACGCTGCTCCGGAACCAGGCAGACACACTCGGGACGAACCTGCTCGGCAAACGCCAACATGGCATCCGTTACCGCCATTTCCAGGTTCATTTTGGTCTGCAAGACTTGCTTGAGCAGCAGAACATCACGTTCCTGAATGTGCCGGCGATCCTCCCGGGGGTGGATGGTGATGCCGTCGGCGCCGGCATCCTCGGCGACCAGGGCCGCCTGGACCGGGTCCGGATAGCGGGTGCCGCGGGCCTGACGCAAGGTGGCAACGTGGTCGATATTTACACCAAGCAACACTCTGGGGTTCATGCAATTCTCCCTGATGATGAAACGGAATGACTGAACAGGCTGCGGCTGTGCAGCGGTTTGCCCTGCAGTAAAAAATCCACCAAAACCCGCATCACCCGCTTGGCGGTTTTACGGGGTGCCGCACTGGTCAGATCCCCGGCCGCCAGCGCCAGCAGAGCCTCACCCTGAAGCTGACTGACCCGGATACCCGGCGCCAGTGCAGAAACAATACCCTGCGCAGGGTCGTAACCATAGCGGCCACCGGCCTCCACCGGCAAGCCGATATCGGTCGCTTGATCCCAGGCAAAGTTGTACCCCAGAGCTGCGGCAAAGCCAATTTCGAAGCGCCGGAGCACCGGCTCAACGTCCGCGTCTGACGACAGCGCGGTGAGCGCCTGAAGGCTCTCTATGTAACCGGCAAACAAGGTTTGGTGAGGATCAGCAGCGGGAAGAATCCGCTGCAGCAATTCGTTGAGGTACAGGCCGCTGTAAAGCGCTCGGGTCTTGGTCAGCAAAGGCGCCGAGCGCACTTCCAGCTGAACCAGTGTTTTCAGATCGCTTTTGCCAGTCCAGTCCACCAGCAGCGGCTGAAACGGCTGCAACTGAGCTTTAAGCGGGCTTTTAACACTGTTGGCACCCCGGGCAACAAGGCTCATGCGGCCATGATTGAGGGTGAACAGATCCACCAGCAAGGCGGTTTCCCGCCATGGCCGACGGTGCAGCACATAAGCAGGTTCCTGCTGCACGGCGCCCTTCATGGTTGCCTCAGAAATCGCTCATACCCAGGCTTTTCAGAGCGCGGTCACTGTCTGCCCAGCCACGCTTGACCTTCACCCACAGCCGCAACATGACTTTGGTGCCGAAAATGCGCTCCATATCAACCCGGGCTTCCTGGCCAATGCGGCGCATACGCTCGCCTTTGTCGCCGATGATGATCTTCTTCTGACCTTCCCGCTCAACCAGAATCAGAGCGGAAATATGCAGCGTCTTGCCCTCATGTTTGAATTCTTCGATCTCAACCGCCACCGAATAAGGCAACTCCGCGCCCAGCTGGCGAGTGATCTTCTCACGCACCATTTCCGATGCCATGAAGCGCTCGCTGCGATTGGTAATCTGATCGTCCGGATAAAAATGGATGCTCTGGGGCAGATACCGGCCAACCGCCTCTTGCAGAGGTTTCAGGTTGGTCTCTTTCAATGCGGACAACGGAATGATATCGGCAAATTCACGCTTTTTGGCCAGGGCCTCAAGGTGTGGTAACAGCCGGTCCCGATTCTCGATCTTGTCGACCTTGTTGACCGCCAGAATTACCGGACACTCCAGGCGCTTCAGTTTTTCAAGCACCAACTCATCCGTCGTGGTCCAGGCCAGCTGATCCACCACGAACACCACCACATCGACACCAATCAGCGCGGATGAGGCCGCCTTGTTCATGTAACGATTGATGGCACGGGGCTCATCTTCATGCATCCCCGGAGTGTCAACGTAAATGGCCTGAATCGGGCCCTCCGTCTTGATTCCGAGCACCTGGTGCCGGGTGGTCTGCGGTTTACGGGACGTTATACTCAGCTTTTGACCCAGAATGTGATTCAGCAACGTGGATTTGCCCACGTTTGGCCGGCCAACAATAGCCACAAAACCGCAACGGCTATTCAGGTCTTCGGGGCGGGTAATATCATTCATCAGTCGTTCTCCACGCCCAATTGTTTGAGGGCACTGCGGGCAGCCTTCTGTTCAGCAATGCGCCGGCTGCTTCCGGTACCGTTGGTTTTTCGATCCAGTGATGGCAACGCACAAGACACATTGAAAGTCTGGTTGTGAGCTTCGCCATCCACCGACATCACTTCATAGAGCGGCAGCGGAAACTGCCGCGACTGCAGATACTCCTGCAGTCGGGTTTTCGGGTCTTTCTGAGTGTCCTGGAGGTCGAGGCTGGCCAGCCGGTGCTCAAACCAGCGCAACACCTGAGCGCGACACGTCGTAAAGTCGCTGTCCAGATAGATCGCGCCGATAACCGACTCCACCCCATCCGCCAGGATCGATTCCCGCCGGAAGCCACCGCTTTTCAACTCACCGGAACCCAGCCGGAGATAGTGTCCAAGGTCGAATTCCCGACCAATTTCAGCCAAAGTAACGCCTTTGACCATACGCGCCCTGAGGCGACTCAACTGACCTTCCCGGGCCTTCTCGAAATGCAGATACAGATGTTCCGCAATCACCATATTGACAATCGAATCGCCAAGGAATTCCAGACGCTCGTTGTTCTGGTTGCCGTAACTTCTGTGGGTAAGAGCCAGCTGCAAAAGCTCGGGCTCCCTGAATGTGTAGCCGATACGGCGTTGAAGCTGATCCAGATCTGGTTGTGAACTCACTGTCCCTTTAACTCATACTCGTGCTGGAAGTGGACAATGGTGTCCACATTACCAAATAAATTGTTACGAACCTCGTAGTCCACCTTGATGACCACGAACTCGCCATTTTTTTCAATACTGATTTGCCTGGCATCAAAGCCGCTGAGATTGTTCACGCTCAACCGCCGGTTGATCAGGTTGCGCACTTCAGTCGGACCCATCCGGGACAAACCTTCAGTACCGTCCAGGCCTTCGAGGGCTTCCTGGATCGTGAAATCATCCAGATAGGCCGGGCCGATCTTCAGGCCGAGAGCCAGCAGGCTGCCGAAGAACAGCGCCACGATCAACATGGTCAGACCGCTGCCACCCTGTTGCTTTAAACCAACAGGATTATTCGTTTGCATCATTCGTTCACTCCGGCACAGTGGGGTTAATCAATACCGCCCACTCGATCAAAAGATGGCAGGCTGGTCAGCGATTGCCAGTGCATCCAGATGGCAAAAGCCTTACCGACCACCAGATCGTCAGACACCGTACCCCAGAAACGGCTGTCGTTGCTGTTATCGCGATTGTCACCCATCATGAAATAATGCCCCTCTGGCACCACCCACTCGCCCTCTCCGGGGCCGGAGACACGCCCGAGGGTCAGGTAGATATCATGCTCTACATCACTCACTTGCTCACGCCAGCGCTCCATTGGCGGCAAGCGGGCAACAAACTCCCGGGGGACCGGCTGATCATTGATGAACAGTTGCTTGTTACGATAACGAATCCGGTCACCTGGCAAACCCATCACCCGTTTGATGTAGTTGGTCTTGCCGTCTTCCGGGTAGCGAAACACCATGACGTCACCCCGCTCGGGATCACCCACGCTCAGGATTTTGGTACCCACCACCGGCAGCCGCAGCCCATAGGCGTACTTGTTGACCAGAATGAAATCCCCGACCTCCAGGGTCGGCAGCATTGAGCCGGACGGGATCTGAAACGGCTCAATCAGAAACGAGCGCAACACCAGCACGATCGCCAGCACCGGAAAAAACGAACGGCTCAGATCGACCAACCAGGGCTCGCTACTCTGAACAGCCGCATCGGTTGCGTGTTCAGAGCCCGCAGCCAGCTCCCGCTTTTTCCTGAAAAACAGTTTGTCCGCCAGCCAGATTACTCCGGTCGCGAAGGTCAGAACCACCAGTATCAGCGGAAAATCAATATCCATCCGGGAGCCTTAGTGTTAGTTATCTATTTTCAATACAGCAAGAAACGCTTCCTGAGGCACTTCGACATTGCCCACCTGTTTCATACGTTTTTTACCTGCCTTCTGCTTCTGAAGCAGTTTTTTCTTGCGGCTGACGTCACCACCATAACACTTGGCCGTCACGTTCTTACGCAGCGCCTTGACGGTTACCCGCGATACCACCTGGGTGCCGATCGCCGCCTGGATGGCGATATCAAACATCTGCCTGGGGATCAGCTCTTTCATCTTCTCGACCAACTGACGGCCCTTGCGATGCGCCAGATCTTTGTGAACAATCAGGGCCAGTGCATCCACCCGCTCGGCGTTGATCAACACATCCAGGCGTACCAGGTTGGCGGACTGGAACCGGATAAAGTGATAGTCCAGAGACGCAAATCCCCGACTGACGGACTTGATCCGATCGAAAAAGTCCATCACCACTTCCGCCATTGGCAGCTCGTAAGTAAGTTGCACCTGTGAGGCCATAAAGTGCATGTTTTTCTGAACGCCCCGCTTTTCTTCACACAAAGCGATCACGTTACCCAGGTGCTCCTGGGGCACCAGGATATTGGCCTCGACAATCGGCTCGCGCATCTCTTCGATGGAACCAATATCGGGAAGCCTGGAGGGGTTGTCCACCGACAATGTCTCACCCTGCTTGGTGACCACCTCATAGATTACCGTGGGTGCCGTGGTAATCAGGTCGATATCGTATTCCCGCTCCAGCCGCTCCTGAATGATTTCCATGTGCAGCATGCCCAGGAAGCCACAACGGAAACCGAAGCCAAGCGCGTCGGAGTTTTCCGGCTCAAAGAACAGAGACGCATCGTTCAGGGTCAGCTTGTCCAGGGCATCCCGGAAGTCGTCGTAATCGTCTGAACTGACCGGGAACAGGCCGGCGTAGACCTGGGGCTGCACTTTCTTGAAGCCCGGCAACATCGGTGTTTCTTCAGCAAACTTGTGGTGCACGATGGTGTCACCCACCGGTGCCCCGTGGATATCCTTGATACCCGCTACAACAAAGCCGACATCCCCGGCTTCCAGAATGCTGGTGTCGGTTGGTTTCGGATTGAAAATGCCAACCTTGTCGGCATTCCAGGCTTTCATGGTGGACTTGATAACAATCTTGTCGCCCTTGCGCAGAACACCCTCGGTCACCCGCACCAGCGATACCACGCCCAGATAGTTATCAAACCAGGAATCAATGATCAGTGCCTGCAACGGCGCGCTGCGGTCGCCTTTGGGCGGCGGGATCCTTTTGATCAGATCCTCGAGTACATCCTCAACACCCAGGCCGCTCTTGGCACTGCAACGCACCGCGTCCTGGGCCTCGATGCCGATGATATCCTCGATTTCAGCCGCCACCCGCTCCGGCTCGGCCTGAGGCAGATCCATCTTGTTCAGCACCGGCACCACTTCAAGGCCCTGCTCGAGGGCGGTGTAGCAGTTGGCCACCGACTGGGCCTCAACACCCTGGCCCGCATCCACCACCAGCAGTGCCCCTTCGCAGGCGTACAGAGAGCGCGACACCTCGTAGGAAAAATCCACGTGGCCAGGGGTATCGATAAAATTCAGCTTGTAGGTTTCACCATCTTTCGCCGTGTAGTTGAGCGTTACGCACTGGGCTTTGATGGTGATACCCCGTTCCCGCTCCAGGTCCATGGAGTCGAGCACCTGCTCGGCCATTTCACGCTTGGTCAAGCCTCCGCAGATCTGGATAAATCGGTCCGCCAGCGTGGATTTACCATGGTCGATGTGGGCAATAATGGAAAAGTTACGGATTCGGCTCAGTTCAGTCACAGACAATGATTACTCGTATAAGACATGGGATTGAGCCCGGAATGGCCGCTACCGGGTCCGGGAACGGCGTGATTTTACCGGTTACCGGCCGCCATTGCCATGATCAGGAAATAAGCGGCTTCTCGTACTGACGGATCAGGAACCCGATCAGGGCATCTTCGTCCAGTGGATAGCTGAACAGATTGCCCTGGCACTGGGTGCAACCGGCGGATTTCAGGAAGCTCAGTTGCTGCAGGGTTTCAACGCCTTCAGCCACCACCGTGAGGTGCAGTTTTCTGGCCAGAGCAATCACCGCAGACGCCACATCGGTTGCACTGACGTTGTAGGGAATGTCACGAATAAACCGGTGATCGATTTTAATAACATCCAGTGGCAGTTGCTGCAACGCCACCAGCGAACAGGAGCCGGTACCAAAATCGTCCAGAATCAGGCACACCCCGAGCTCGTTCAGCGATACCAGCAGTTTCCGCAGCATGCGCGAGTCTTCATTCAACAATTCTGCCGGTATTTCCAGTTCAAGCCGATCAGGAGATACCCCGGTTTCAGTGATTACCTGGCGAATCATGTCCAGAAAACCGGAGTCCGTCAGCTGGCGAACCGACAGGTTCACCGCCATTTTCAACGATTCAAAACCGGCCCGCTCAAGCGCCTGCACCTGAATACAGGCCTGCCGTAACGCCCACTCACCCAGACGGCTGATCAGGCCGGTCTCTTCCGCAAGATGGATAAATTGTTGAGCCGAGACCAGTCCTTTCTCCGGATGATGCCAGCGCAGAAAGGCCTCAACGCCGATCACCCGCTGACTGACCAGGTCAATTTTGGGCTGATAGTGCAGCACAAACCGCTCGCCCTGCAGTGCTGTGGCCAGCTCCTCTTGCTGCAACAACCGGCGCGCCGCCTTGATATTCATCGCCGGCGTGAAGAACTGACAGGTATTACGGCCAAGCTCTTTGGCGTGATACATCGCCCGGTCAGCATACTTCATCAGGGTAGCGGCATCCTCACTGTCATGGGGAATCATGGTGATGCCGATACTGACGGAAATCCCCACCTCATGATCATTGAGCCGGATGCGTTGGCGCAAGCGTTGAAGAATGATTTCAGCCACTTTGGTGGCCGCATCGGGGCCACTGGTCCGGGACAACAACACCACAAATTCGTCACCACCGAGCCGAGCCACCGAGTCTTCTTCGCGCACACAACCTTCAAGCCAATGCGCCACCTGTTGCAGCAACTTGTCGCCAACATCGTGGCCCAGGGTGTCATTGATACGCTTGAACCCATCCAGATCAAGAAACATCAGTGCCGCCGGTTCGCCACTACGGCGGCAATGGCGCACCACATGATTGAGCCGGTCCCGGAACAACTGGCGATTGGCCAGCCCGGTCAGCGAATCGTAGAAGGCGAGCCGGTGCAATTCAGACTGGGCGGCTTTGAGCTGGGTAAGATCCCGCAGGCTCAACACCACACCGTTGACCCCAGGCACCTTCAACATCGCGGTAAAGGTGCCTTCCATCTCGCGCCACTGCCCCTCGGCATCGCGAATGCGCGCGCGCACCACCGGCATCTGTTTTCCCGGTGCCCGGATCGCCTCATCAAAACCGTACTGTAGAGCAATCCAGTCGTCCTTATGCACCAGCTTCTCGAACTCGAGGGTAGCCACTTGGTCCGGATCAAAACCCAGTATGTCGCGACTGGAAGGGCTGGCATACAAAGGAACACCATGACGATCCATCACCAGAGTCACGTTAGCGGCACCCTCTGTGATCGCCCGATACCGGCCGGCGCTGATCTGGGCAATCAGCCTGGAACGGATCAGCGCCAGCACAAACAGACAAAGCAGCAGGCTGATGGCCAGCCCGGAGCCGAGCACAATCGGTGGCCGCGGGTCAGCCGCCAGAAAATCAAACGCCGGCGTGGATCGTGTTTGCAGCAGCCAGTCACGGCCGCCGTGAGAAATGCTCTGACTCATCTCGAAACTGAAGTCATTATCCAGTGATCCCAGATTCGAGCCGTACATCAGAGTATCCCGGCCGACCACGCCATTGTCATAGATCCGGACATCCAGAAACGGAGAAATCAGACCAACAATGCCATCAACCAGGTTATTCATCCGGAAGGCGCTGAACACATAACCGGCCAGCATCATCCGTCGTTCCGCGCGAATGGCCGGAACCTCGCCACCCTGATAGACCGGGTAATACATCAAAAAGCCGGCCTGATCCTCCGCCAGCGCTTCCTGCACCAGAACCACACGGCCGGTGACGGTTGGCACCGCATAATCGCGCGCTTTTTCCATGGCTTTGCGGTGAACAGGATCGCTGAATGCGTTGTAGCCCAGCGCCTGCCGGTTACGATGGGTGTCGGGCTCCAGATAGACCATCGGGAAGTAGTAAGGGCCGGCGTCGAGCGGCTTAACCAGATAATCGTAAACCCCTTCGGCCCGTACCGAGGCGATATGGTCGGCCATATCGCGCACATTGATTCGCCGCACAAATCCGATGCCCTGTATACCCGGGTAATATCGATCAATATCGATCTTGTTAACGTATTCGCGCCACTCATCGCGAGTCACCTCACCGGTTACCGAGAACAAACCGGCGCTGCCGGCCAGCACCTGTTGATAATTGAGCAGGCGCTCCTCGATCGCGGTTTTAAGCTGCAGAGACTGGGTTCGGAAGCGGGCTTCCGTGCGGTCTTCCACCAGACGAATGGATACTTGCC
Organism: Marinobacter sp.; assembly: GCA_046498485.1. Taxonomy (GTDB): domain Bacteria; phylum Pseudomonadota; class Gammaproteobacteria; order Pseudomonadales; family Oleiphilaceae; genus Marinobacter. Next base: position 19,853 of record JAWOAO010000485.1, read on the forward strand.
ACAACAGTACCGTTGCCACCACGGCCACCAGAAACACCAGCCAGGCAACCCAGGCGTAGCGGAATTGAAGCAGTTTACGGAGGGGTAATTCCTTGTTGTTTGTCATCGCTGCGGTCCGTTCCATGACCCGGTTTGTTGTAAATTCCGGCGAGTATAGCAAAAGCCCCCGGGCCTGTCGTCGCAGGCACCGGGGGCTTCAAAGCCCACCAGATCACCAGCTTCAGGGCTTCATGACCAGGTAAATGGCGCGGCTCTGACGAACGACTCGGACCGATACCGCCCGGTTGGCCGGCAGCTTAGCTGTTGCTTTCCTGAAATCGTCCAGCGAGCGCACTTGCTCACGATTGATTTCGGTGATGATATCCCTCGGCCGAATACCCGCTTCGGCAGCTGGCCCCTCGGCGATACCGGTAACCAGAACACCACCCTCAACTCCGGCGGCACTGGCCACCTCCGGGGACAGGGGCTCCACGGTCAAGCCCAGCGGGCCTTGCGAGGGCGCACCGCTGTCGCCGACTTCCGGTGCTGCCTGTGCCTCACCGTCTTCTGGCAGGCGCCCGATGGTCACCTCAAGATTGATCTCCCGACCACTTCGCAATACGGTCAGGCGGGCCGACTCACCCACCGGTGTTCTTCCGACCAGCGGTGGCAAATCTGACGACAACCGCACCGGATCACTGTTGTACTCAAGCACAATGTCGCCAGCCTGAAGCCCACTTTGCTCCGCTGGCGAACCCTGCATCACTTCGGCAATCAGGGCGCCTCTGGGGCGTTTCAGCCCGAAAGATTCAGCCAGGTCCCGGTTTACTTCCTGAATCAGCACGCCCAACCAACCCCGGGCAACACTGCCTTTGTCGCGAAGCTGTCTGAACACGTTCATTGCATCGTCGATCGGAATCGCAAAGGACACCCCCATGAACCCCCCGGAACGGGTATAAATCTGGGAGTTGATGCCCACTACATCGCCGTCAAGGTTGAACAGGGGGCCACCCGAGTTGCCCGGATTGATCGCAACATCGGTCTGGATGAACGGAACATAGTTCTCCGAGGGCAGTGACCGCCCCAGTGCACTGACAATGCCGGCGGTGACGGTATAATCGAAGCCGAACGGCGAGCCAATGGCAAAGACCCACTCCCCCACCTTGAGATCACGCGAACTACCCACCTTCACCACCGGCAGATCTTCAGCATTTTCAATTTTCAGCAAGGCCATGTCTGAACGGGGATCGGTGCCAACGATGGTAGCCTGAAACTCACGACGGTCGTTCAACCTTACGATGACCTCGTCAGCGCCGTCGACAACGTGATTATTGGTCAGTACATAGCCATCGGTGGAAACAATAAACCCCGAACCCATGGATCGTTGCGGCTGCAGTTGCGGGGGAGGCCCATCAAACGGCGACTGGGGACCACTGAAAAAATCCTGAAGAAACGGCGGTAATTGTTCCAGCTGACGCTCGTCAAACGGCAAACCCTGAAAACGCGAGCCCTGAGGGCCGGGCTCACTGGTGGTGCTGATGTTGACAACGGCGCTGGAGTTTTCCTCAACCAGTTCGGTAAAGTCCGGCAATCCCCTCGCCTGAATGGACTGGCTCCAGAATACTGAAACCAGAACAGACATCATCAACAGCGCGGCCCAGAACCTCCCGGCGGACTGAACCGTGGAAAGCCGGATGACCGCTGCACTTGTTCTCGACATGTGGAACCCCCTGTTTGGTTTGTAATCGAACATCAATTTTGAGGCCGGAAAACCGTTTTTCAACTTACCAAACGGCAGGAATCAACGACAGGCAACGGACGCGATGCTGCTCACCCGAAGCATCCGGGGCTGGTACCGGTCGCCGTTGCCGGACTGCCACCGGCGTGCCCACCCGAAGCCGAGGCCAAGCCCCATCAGCGCCCCGGATATGGCGGCAGCGTCAGTACCGCCGAACCAACGATGACCGGCAATACTCGCCAGCACCATGAGCAAAAGAGGAACGCCATAAACGACCAGTGATGCAATCAACAGGGACTGCTCGTCGATACCAATGACCACCTCATCACCAACCCCGGCGCCGGCCGTATTGGCAACCTGCACCTGGTTTGCTCGCCCACCGGATACTTTCGCCAGTGCTCGCTGACCACAACCGGATCGGGCCGAACAACTCTGACAAGCACTTACCTGAATGGTTTGCACCCACGCCTTGCCATCCGTCAAAGCCACCACTTTTCCGGTTTCAGTAATCATCGCCCCGACAATTCCAAAGCCAGAACATCATCAATTTCTACGGCATCCGCCACTTTGCGTGCCGTGCGGGGAGGTATTTCACCCACCACAGCCACCAGGAACGGCCGTTCCGCCACAGAGACCTCGCGGAGGTAAATGGTGGTCGCGCCGACCCGTGAGGCACCAGCCGGCATTTTCAGACTCCCGACCGGTTCAACAAAGACCGAAAAAGTCGCCAGCCCATCGGAGAACGCCACTGCTTTTGCTTTACCTGAACTCGGCGCCGCAGCCGGCACAAAGCCATCTGGCCGCCAGTTGAGCGTCCAGCCATTCATCCGGCTGACCGCCGATTGTTGGGGCTCCCTGGCCGGCAAAATCCGGGTAATTTCATGACCCCGCGTCTGCACTTCCAGTTCTTGATCGGTGATGTCGTCAGTAATCTCCAGGCTGACAAACTGAAAATGCTCCAGCACTTCATCGTCGGCATTGCGCACATGACTCTTGACCAGCAAACCGGTGTCTTTTTCAAGCCACAAACGATGACTGTAACGGTGTTCATCCCGCGCGCTCAACGTAATAGTTATGACGTCGTAGCCAGCCACGCGATCTTCGCCCACCAGTTGCGGCTGATACCAATCGCCAAATGGCATCAACTGACTGGTAAACGTTTCCGCAAACGGGCCGGAAGGAATCACCTCATCCAGCCGAATGCGCCCTCGATCCGGCAACACACAGACAACGTTCATGCCTTTGCGGACAAATTCCCCGCTGCCGCCATCCTGCATGACCAGGCGCTCCTCTACCTGATCATTCCGAAACCGATGGGCAATTTGCATGGAATGCACCCGATCACCACGGGCATAGACGAACACACCGCGATAGGAGGTCATATTCAACGCGGGCCCCATGCGTTCCAGCCAGTCCATCGCCGTAACACTGTTCTTAGCGCCCCGGAAAGCATCCTCAGCGGAAGATTCCGCATGAACCGACAGCGCCAGCAGTCCCAGCAAAAGGCCCGCCAGAGCCTGTCTGACACTGACGACTGCAATGCTCATCGGAAACCTCATCAAGCTAACCTCCAAGTTCAGTAACCACCGCTGGCACTCACCAACCGGGCGTACCCGACAGCGCCACGGCCGGCACCAACACTGTTGTGCTGAGCGTGTTCGAGCAAATACTGACGCATTTGCTGTAATTGCTCTTCATCCAGATTTTGTAACGGAACTTCTTCGACCGCCGCCGACACCACCAGAGCCTGGTCACTGGCGGACCCGGTCAGCGCAACCGATGCGGACGGTTCAACCGCTTGCAAATCCCAGCCGGCACCAGCCCCGAAACCAACGACCAGAGCCATAACCACCATCGCCGCGACCGGCCATCGCCAATAGGAGCCGGCCGATGCCTTGACCTTATTGGCAGGAAGTTCGGGGCGAGCATGACCATCAAGGGCCTCACGCACCCCCACTGCAACATCGACCGGTTCGGCCGGGCCATGGTTCTCGTGCATCAGATCACGAACCTGCTGCCAACGTTGCCACTGCCCTCTGACTTCATCCTGATCGCCATGGGACAGCAGTCGACGAACAGACAGTTCATCGGCTTCGTCATCCATCATGGCTGACAGGGTTTCTCTGAGACGCTCATCCATCGGATGCAACCTCATTTACGTCACTGAATGATTAAGCATGGGACCCAACTGGCGGTCCACCGCATCCCGGGCCCTGAATATCCGGGACCGAACCGTCCCGATCGGACACTCGAGAATCCGGGCGATATCCTCGTAGCTCAAACCGTCGTATTCCCGAAGCAAAAAAGCGGAGCGAAGTTCCTCGGGTAGTCCGGAAATCGCTACCGACAGAGCTTTTTGCAGTTGGTCCCGTTGCAACAACCGCTCTGGTGAGGCGACGTCGCGAAGCCGCCCGCCATCATCAAAATTCTCGGCATCGGCCACATCCGCAGAGCCCTGAGGTCGGCGACCGCGGGCTTCAAGGTAGTTCTTCGCGGTGTTGACGGCAATCCGGTAAAGCCAGGTGTAAAATGCACTGTCACCACGAAACCGGTCGATAGCCCGGAACGCCTTGATGAAGGTTTCCTGGCTCAGATCCATCACTTCCTGGCTGTCGTAAACGTAACGGTTGATGATCGATGCAACCCGGGACTGATATTTGACCACCAGAAGGTCAAAAGCCGCCCGTTCGCCGTTGCGAACCTTGCGCACCAATTGCAGATCCGTCTGGCTGTCGGCCTGCTCACCCGGTTTCCAGTCATTATCAGGAGTCATGGACGAAGTAACAGAATGTCCTGTTTTTTTGGCCGGCTGAGCGGCCTTGATAAGATGCGCTTGTGTCATTCGGCTCTTCCGGCGTTCGTTCATGAACCCACGTTCGGGACAGCAACCGGCAGGTGGCTTATCCGTCAGGCCAAATAGACAGCAGGCGAAAAGTTTAGTTCAATACACTCCCACATTATGGCCTGCGATACCGACTCAATGCCACAATCCTACGAATACGATGTTCTGATTATCGGCAGCGGTGCTGCCGGCCTCACGGTAGCCCTGAATCTGCCCGACCACCTGCGGGTGTGCGTCATCAGCAAGGCGGAGATCAGCTCCGGCGCCACACTCTGGGCCCAGGGCGGCATTGCCGCCGTGCTGGACGATGCCGATTCCGTCGAAAACCATATTCAGGACACGCTCAACGCCGGCGGCGGCCTGTGCCACGAAGACGCCGTGCGTTTTACGGTAGAGCACAGCAAACAAAGCATCGAATGGCTGATTGACGCGGGTGTCGCCTTCACCCGGCAGGAAGATAACGAGCACTATCACCTGACCCGTGAGGGTGGCCACAGCCACCGACGCATTATTCACGCCGCCGATGCCACCGGCCATGCGGTATCCACCACCCTGACAGATCAGGCCATGGCGCGCCCCAATATTGACCTGAAATCAGGGCGGGTTGCTGTTGATCTCATCACCAACCGGAAACTGGCACTGCCGGGCAACCGGTGTGTCGGTGCTTACATTCTCAACCTTGAAGACAACCACGTTGAGCTGTTCCGGGCCCGGTTTACGGTGCTTGCCACCGGTGGTGCCTCCAAGGCTTACCGCTACACCACAAACCCTGACGGCGCCTCCGGTGACGGCATTGCCATGGCCTGGCGAGCAGGCTGCCGGGTGGCCAACATGGAATTCAACCAGTTTCACCCCACGTGTCTGTACCACCCCCACGCCAAGTCGTTTCTGATCACCGAAGCGGTGCGGGGTGAAGGCGGCCTGCTCAAGCTGCCTGATGGCAGCCGCTTTATGGATCGATTCGACGATCGGGCCGAACTGGCACCCCGAGACATCGTTGCCCGCGCCATTGACCATGAAATGAAACGCCTGGGGGCTGATCATCTTTACCTCGATATCAGCCACAAGCCCAGCGACTTTATCAAGCATCACTTTCCGACCATCTACGAGAAATGCCTCGAATTCGGCATCGACATCACTCGCGAGCCGATACCGGTGGTGCCAGCGGCTCACTACACCTGTGGTGGCATCGTCAGCGATGAGCGCGCCAGAACCGACATCAATCAGCTGTACGCCGTGGGCGAAGCTGCCTTCACCGGCTTGCACGGCGCCAACCGCATGGCCAGCAACTCCCTGCTGGAATGTCTGGTCTATGGCCGCGCGGCAGCCCAGGACATCACCCGCCGGGAAGCTGACATCCCGCCACCGCCATCTGCGCCGGACTGGGACGAAAGCCAGGTCAGGGATTCGGATGAAGACGTGGTCATTTCTCACAACTGGGATGAATTGCGCCACTTCATGTGGGACTATGTCGGCATTGTGCGCACCACCAAACGGTTACAGCGGGCCAAGCATCGAGTGGATCTGCTGTCGCGGGAAATCGGTGAGTTTTACAGCAACTATCGGGTCACCAGTGACCTGATCGAGCTGCGCAATCTGGTTTCAGTGTCAGACCTGATTATCTGCTCGGCGTTGCAACGCAAGGAAAGTCGCGGCTTGCACTACACACTGGACTATCCGGGCCTGATGCACGACGCCCGGGATACCATACTGGCACCTACAACCTATCGCACCCTGTCTCCGTGACCGGGAGTTACTAACCCTTTCAAGGCGAAATGCACTATGTCAGAGACCAACGCTGCTATTGACGAAACCCAATTCCGCCGACTGTGGTGGCACAGCCGTCGCGGCATGCTGGAACTGGACGTACTACTGCTGCCCTTTCTGGAGGAAGCTTATCGGGACCTGGCCCCGGACGATCAGGCCCGCTATCAAAAGCTGCTGAGCAGTGAAGACTCCGACATGTTCGAGTGGTTTATGCAGAGAAGCCGGCCGGAAGACCCGGACCTTCAGCGCATGGTTGAGTTGATTCTGAACCGTGTCCAGCCGGATTAACCTGACCCTGTTACCCTCGGGCATCACCGGATGCCTGGCCGTCTTGCCATGGCTTGTGCTGGGCGCATTCGCCGCCGGTGCGGCCATGGAAAGTTCCCCCCTGTTACTGGTATTCCTGCCACCCATTTGCCTGCTAGGCTGGCGCAGTTTTCAGAAGCACGGCCTGTTGCAGGGTCCGGATGCCGTCATCGCGCTCCAGGCCGACAAGACGGGTGTGACCTGTCTGCTGCGAGACGGCCGCGAAATCTGTTGCCGTATCAGCAGGGCCAGCGCACTCGGTGCATCTTATCTGGTCTTGAAACTGCAACCCGAAGGCACCAGATCCAGAAGCCTTGTCGTTCTGATGACGGCGAACGCCGGGCCTTTCAGCGCCAATGTCGCGGAGCCGGAGTTCAGGCGTCTGCGCATGTGGTTAAGACTCGGCCAGCCCTCAGGCACGCTCTGACCTCCATCGATTCAACACGGAGACAAAGATGAACACACAGGACAGCCTGCCGCACGATGCCCCAGAGAGGGCACACCTCGACAAGACCGGGTACGTCCTGCTTGTCGACCGGGTCATCGTTCGCATCAGCGGCCCGGGCACCGACAAGTTCGTTCAGGGCCAGTTCACCCAGCATGTCGATGAAGTAACCGCCAGCCAGTCACTCCGTGCTGCCGCCTGCAGCCCGAAAGGCCGCGCCTACTGTCTGACCCGACTGGTCAGAGATCAGCACGACCTGCTCATCGATCTTGACGCCGGCCAGGCCGAAACCACCGTATCGCATCTGCGCAAATACCTGATGCTGTTCCGGGGCACGACAATGGCGGTTATCCCCTCGGCTCGCATTGTTGGCCTTCTGGGGGAAGACGCGGCCATTGCCGCCGCGGGCGAAGAGGCCCGGTCGTTGAGTCAGGCGGGACAGACCCTGGCAACCGGCTCCGGTGTGCTGATTCGCCTTGAAGACACCGCCTTGCACACCGCCCGATACGAATGGTGGCAACTGGACGGCACGCCCTCACTGCCGGCTAGCCTGCCCGAACTGTCGATGGACGACTGGCACACCGCCAGTATTCGCGCCGGGGTGCCCTGGCTTACGCCCCGAAGCACAGACGCCTATGTTCCTCAGATGCTGAACCTTCATTGATTGCTAAATTCCTGGCCACGCTGCCATATCCGGGATCATGGTCACAAATTGCAAAAGTACCGTCAGATTGCAATGTGCCACCTACATCATTATCAATGGTCTTGGGCATACC